>VBKD01000205.1 GCA_005888075.1 Chloroflexota bacterium | reverse complement strand
TTCGCCTCGACGTCCTGGATGAGTGCGTGCACTGCCGTCCTGGTCGAATCGATGTGGACGCTCCGCGTGATCTTGGGCCCTGAGTCGCCCTCGATGTTGATCTCCGTGACGTTCCCGATCGCGCCGTTGACCGCATAGAGGACTGTGCCGCGTGGATTCACGGCGAGCGACCAGCGAAACGCGCCGGCGTCTTTCGCGAATCCAGCTCCGGGCAGATCGATGCAGATGGCGAATGGCGCGCCATCGAGAGGTAGGGCGTGAATGAAGGCGCCGTTGTGCTCGCGCGCGTAAACCGTGTACTGCCATTGGCCATCTGGCGAGACGCTCGCGACGCGAACGCCTGACATGGAGGCCTGAGGCTCTGACTTGTCGACGATCACGGCCGGGTTGAGAAGGTGCTCGTTCACGATGTACATGCGCACGCGGTAGTTGCTGTTCGACAGGTACTCCAACAGGTAGACGAAGCGGCCGTCGTTGCTTACGCCGTCGAAAACAAACCACCCGGTGAGGTCGATCGCGACCGGAGGTGACTTATACGATGTGTCGACGACGAGGAAGTGCGACGCCTTCGGTGGGTTCTTGCCGGCCGTGTCGAGCGTATCCAGCACGAGCCACCGCCCGTTCTGGGACAGGCCGCCGGGCACGCCGCTGATCGTCACCAGAGGCAGCTCGTAGGAGCGCCCGAGCGCAAGCGTGTGCAAGGTATCTCCGGTCTCGGGATTGGAATCGATCAGGGTGTTCGATGCGACCGAGTAGAGGTGCTTCCAGTCTGGCGACGGGGTGCCGATGGGCAGCGTGCGCACCGTCTTTAGAGAGCCCGAGTCGATGACCGCAAGCTGCTGGGAGTTCTGCCGAGATGCGGCTTCGTAGACGCGGTACTGGCCTGTGGCGACGTAGGTGCCTCTCTCCACAGGGCCGCAGGCAGCGACCAGCAGCAGGGACAATGCCGACAAGACCAGAGCTCTCATGCTTCTCACCTCGCCTCCCATACACCGGTGGGCGACGAGTGGTTCCTAGGTCAGTGATGCGGCGATCTGCAGCGCCTGCGTCTTGCTGATATCGCCCTCGATGCGGACCACCGTACCGCCTTGGTCGAAGATCAAGGTGTTGGTCGCCAGCCGCATCGTTTCATTCCGGATCTGACCGGATGCGTCCGTGAAGAAGAAGACGTGGGGATGGCCGCTGATCCAGTAGCCCGGGTGACCGTCGACCTGAACCTCTTCCAGCGTGGTGTCGTTGCCCAGCATCTTGCCGAAGAACTGGCTGTTGGTCGCGCCGCGCGCCTCAGTGATGAGGACCCCGACTCCGGTCTCGCCCGAGATCGGGATTCCGGGTCGTGCGTAATAGAGAAGCGTCACCTCGCCCTCAGGCGGACCGCTGGGCGGCAGCTGGAGGTAGACCTCGTCAGGCTGGCCGAGCCCGGAGGGCAGCGTGATGCTCCACGTGACCTGGACCCGCGCGGCCGCGAGGGTGGTTTGGCTGCCCAGGCCGAGGCGCCGGCCCGCCGGACCCGGAGGCAGAGGCGACGGCGTGGGCGGGTTGGGTATGCGCTGGATGATGGCGTGGAGGTTGAGGAAGCCGGCCACGGCGTCGCGCGTCGGGGTGTAGGCCAGGAGCGCGGCCAGCACCACGAGAACGGCCACGGCCGCCATCGCCCATCTGGACTGGTACCAGGCGGCGCGGGGCACTGCCAATCTCCGCGTGACCCGGCCGGCAATGTTCGGAGTTGCGGGCCATTCCATCGCGGTCCCAAGCGCCGTCAGCTGCTGCTCGAGGTCAGGCATGCGATCCCTCCTCGACTCGCGATCGAAGCCTGGCGAGCGCGCGTGACAGGCGCGATTTGACGGTGCCCTCCGGGATGCCGAGCGCGGCGGCCGTTTCCTCGCCGCTGAGGTCGAGGAAGTAGCGGCTCGCGATGACGAGCTGGTCCTCCTCGCTCAGCGCATTGACCAGGTCGAGCAGGCGGCGGCGGTCCTCGGCCGCGACGGCCGCCGCCTCGGGGGATGGGGCCGCATCCCCCGGGCGAAAGCCTTCGATCAGCCGCAGCTCGAGCTTCTGGCGGCGTCCCGACGATCGGACCCGGTTGCGCGCCTCATTGGCCACGATGCGAAGCAGCCATGGACGCAGCTCGGCGCCGGCGCGAAATCGGTCGATCGCGCGGAATGCCTTGATGAAGCCCTCCTGGGCGGCGTCTTCAGCATCTGCTGCCGAGCCAGTTATGACGTAGGCCGTTCGAAACGCGACCTGCTGGTATTGCTGCACGATCTCCTCGTAGGCGGCCGCGTCTCCGCGCTTGGCGCGCGAGACGAGTCCGGAATCGTCCGCTGGCCGGCCCTCCATCGGAACGCATCATGTACACCACCGGCCGGATGGTGGTTCCGATCGTTTTGCAACCGGGACCGGCAAACTGGGTTTAGGAGAGTGATGGAGAGCGCGGAGCGCGTCTTCGAGCGGATGGTGCGTGAGCACCAGGACCGCATGTATGCGCTTGGATACGCCCTGACGGGCAACCGCCACGACGCGGAGGAGGTGGCTCAGGACACTTTCTTACGTGCATATCGCGCGCTCATCACGTACCCGCCCGACCGGATCCGCGACCTGAAGCAGCGAGCCTGGCTGCACCAGATCGCGGTGAACGTGGTGCGCAACCGTCACCGCGGGGTTCGGCCACGACTGGTCGAGTTGAACGGCAGCGAGCCGGACCACAGTTCGGGACCCGAGGAAGACGCGATGCGGCGCGCGGAGATCGATGAGCTGGCGACTCGAGTCGCCGGCCTGCCCCCGCGGTATCGCGATGCTGTCGTGCTGCGTCACGTGCAGGAGCTCACGTACGAGGAAGCTGCCGACGCGCTGGGGCAGCCGGTCGGGACGGTGAAAGCGAACGTGCATCGCGGACTGAAAATGCTCAGAGGAGAGAACGGCCTTGCTCATGACTGATCTGAAAACACTGGGCGACGTGAAAGCGCCGAAGGATTTTGCCGATCGGCTGCTGGCACATGTCGGCGTGGCGGATTCGTACGCGCGCTTCGACACGGTGCTGGGGCCTGTGTATGTGGCGTGGAACCCGCGTGGGTCGAGGATCAGCTGAGCGGCAAGCGCCGGATGCAGTTCGATCTGCGCGGCCTGACCGCGTTCCAGCAGGCGGTGCTGCGCAAGACGCTGGAGATTCCTCGGGGCCAGGTGCGGCCATATGGATGGATCGCGCGCGAGATCGGACATCCGGCGGCGGTGCGTGCGGTCGGCTCGGCACTCGCCAACAACCCGATTCCTTATTTCATCCCGTGCCACCGCGTCATCCGGACCGACGGGCTGATCGGCAACTACGGCGGCGGCGGGCCCGAGGCGAAGAAGTCGATCCTCACCATGGAAGGCGTCGAGCTGAAGCGCTTGCAGCAGATGGCGAAATCCGGCCTGCGCTATGAGGGCGTGCGGTCGACCAGGGTGTTTTGCTTTCCGACCTGTTACCACGGGAGAAGCGCGAAGGCCGAGAACGTCGTGCTCTTCCACGATGAGTCCGAGGCTTACGCGGCCGGCTACCGGCCGTGCAAGCACTGCCGGCCGGCCGCCGTCGCCTAATCGGTCAGCGGTCCGACAGTTGCCGACACCGGTGAGGCCGCTCGATGCATCCGGTGAGACCGAGACAGGCCACCGTCGTAGTTGATCGCCTTGCCGCCGTGGTAGCGAGCCGGCTTGGGACCTCGGTGGGGCTTGTGGCCGAAGACCACCCGGCGTGAACCAGTCAGCTCCAGCCAGCGGTCGAGCCTTAGCGGTTGGGTCTCGAATACGTTGGGGCCGCTGAGGATCTCCCACAGGTCCGGCTCGCCGCCCTGCTCGAGAAGAGAGCGGGCCTGGGCATTGATCGTCTCGATTGGGCCGGGCAGCTGATCCGGCATGAGGTCGAGGTAAGCGTCACTGCCGCAGTGCTGCGCCAGGGTTCCGTCGCGGAGCCTCAGGAGCAGCGGGCGCCGGCGAAGCCATTCCTGGAGCGCTTCGTCGCGCGCCAGCTCGTCGAGGTCATGACGCTGGCCGCCGATGCCCATCCAGAAACCGATTCGGGTTCTGTCGCGCAGCGCCCACAGCATCGCCACCTCATGGTTGCCCAGGAGCACGTCCGAGTTTGGGCGGTCGCGGGCGTAACGCAGCGCGCCGACACCGAACATCCCGTAGTCGACCAGGTCGCCGAGAAAGACGGTGTGCCAGTCGCTCGGCGGGTATGGCTTGAGGGCCGAGAAGAGACGCTCGAGGTCGCCGTGCACATCGCCGACGATCAGGACAGGCAGATCGCGCGCAGCCATTTCTCTCCCGGGCCCTCGATGCGGCGGACGGCGCGCGTGTATGAGCCGATGGTTTGCAGCTCGCTGCGTTTCGACGGCCAGCGGAGGGTGTTGTCGAAGAGGACATCAGCGTCCTTCTGTCGGAACGGAACAGCCCGACCGAAAAACCGGCTGGCAGGCGTGCCTTGGAAGACCCAGAACGAATCCCAGACACCCGTCGCTCGGGCTCGCCGGACGTGTGCGTTGCAGTCCCACCAACCTCGCCCAGGATCAGTGGTCACATCGGCAAGGACGTCTTCGATCTCCAGACAACCGACCAGATAAAACCCCGCCGCCCTGTCCGTGGAGTGCAGCCGTGCCAGGAAGACGATTAGGTCGGCAGGCGCAGCGCGACGCAGGCTGAACGCACGTCCCGCGCGGCGGCAGTTGTCGCCATAGGTCGGCGTGGTCGAGATGAGGTCGGGGTCGAGATGGACGGCGCGCTGGCGCCAGCTGGGCGGCGCATACGTTCCGATTGCCTCGAGGTCGTCGACTCGCACCATCGGTGGACGCCACTCGACAGCCTCGGGAATTGGCATCAAATGAAAGGTTCCATCTTCGAAAAGCGGCGATCGCGCGGCGTGAGACGAGTTGACACCCACGTTGGCGAGAAAGCCGGCCACGAGTCGATGCTAATCGGGCCTCGACAGGGAGGCGGCGGGGGGTTGGGTAAAATCACCTTCGGCGGATACCGAAACCGCATTCAGGTTTGCTCCTTTGAAGAAGCGCTCGGGTGCTGGAGCCGCGGGACGTCCGGTGCTCTCAAGGTCTAGCCGGCGGCGCTAGCGCGCCCTTACTCCAACTGCGGTAGGTACCCGCTCGAGGGGCCTCGTTCCATGAATAAGGGGCAATCGGGTTCGAGGGCTCAGGAGGCCTGTTATGAGCAAGCGGATTACGACTCGGTGGTACATCGGAGCCTGGGTGGTCTGGCTTATCGCATTCATCGCTTTGATCGTCATGGTGCGCGGGGCTCAGGGAGCCAGCTCGCCACCCGCGGGGGTGATCCTCGCCTACGGGGTCATGGCGGTGGCCTCGATCGTGACGCTGGTGATGTGGATCGGAGCCCTGGTCAAGCTTGGGATGCAGCAAGCGTGGGGTTGGTTCGCCGCGGTGCTGATCCTGCACCTAATTTTTCTAGGGATCATCGGCATGGTCGCCTACGCGATCAGCGGCCCGGAAGACACAGAGGTGGTTACCAGGCCCTCGACGGCCTAAGTTCGCGGTTCATCCCTCCGGCGGCTGGCCGGCTCGGCAGGAGTCCGGCCAGCTCGCGCCGGCTTCGTAAAATCAAGCGACCCAGTAGACTCCAATTTCTCTGGTTTGGGGTCCCCCCGTCTGTGTGAGGTCCTGGGCCGCTAGCTCAACTGGCAGAGCGCCGTGCTGATAACGCGGAGGTAGGTGGTTCGAGTCCACCGCGGCCCACCATCGGTTTCCGTAACGCGAACCGAGGTGGCGGGAAGGCGGAAGGTTGGCGAACCGAAGTCGTCCAACCCAGTCACTGCGGAGGAAGGCTTGAGCGTTATCTAGGCCGCGGCTCAATCCTCACCGGCCCGAAGCCGCGAGGGTGGTCGTCAGGATATATGCGCCGCGCTTTTGGGTCGGCGGTGGTCGGCCACTCTACTCCTGCCTT
>VBKD01000204.1 GCA_005888075.1 Chloroflexota bacterium | reverse complement strand
GGCACGAGATTCGAGATGATCCCGGCGGGCATGCGGCTGGACTACGCGGGCCTGACGAAGGCACCGCTGCCCGACGCGTATGAGAACGTGCTCTCCGAGGTGCTCGCAGGTGGGCATTCGGCTTTCCCGGGCGCCGAGGAGATCGAGCTGGCGTGGGAGATCGTCGATCCGCTCATCCGTGTCTGGGAGAGCGAGGGCCGCCCGGACTCGTATCCGAAAGGTTCATGGGGCCCGCATGCGGCCGACGACCTGGTGGCCAGCGGTGGCGGCGGACGGTGGATCGTCAGCGGCGACGAACCCGGCACTGACTGAAGAACTTCAGCCGGCCTCCTGCTTGCGGCGGAACAACAACCAGGCCGCGGCGAAGAAAGCGACGGTCCACGCTGCGAGTGTGGCCACCTGGAAGCCGAACTCATGCATGCCGGTTCCCGCCGGCCCCCCCGGGCCGTTGCCAAAGATTGGAGTGAGCGCCGAGACGGGTGCGAGCACGTTGACGAAGAGATAGTTCAGGAAATGCGTCTTGTTGGCATCCTGGCTGATCACGAGGATGATCCCGCCTACGACTGTGCTGACCAGGGGCGCTCCGAACAGCACCGCCAGCGTGATCCCGATGGCCGCCCACCTGCCGAACACCGCGGAGATGAGCAGACCCATTCCCTGAACGCACAGGACGCCGAGCATCGCGGCGCCGAGGCACATGAGGACGAAAACGGGAATCGGCATCACGACCAGGTTGTTTTCGCCGAGCGGCTTGCTCCCATCAACAGCCACGCCGATCTGTCCGGTGACCGGCCCGATCGACCCTTCGACGAAGGCCGAGATCGCGTAGATGATCAGGAAGGTCACCACAACCACGGCGAGACTGATCAGAAACGAGGCGATCGCCTTGGCCAGCAAGAGCTGATCGCGGCTCATAGGGCGGCTGAGCAGGATCGCGATCGTCCGGTCTGAGCGCTCGCCGGCGATCTGCTCGGAGGCGAGCCACCCGAAGATGCGGATGAGGAGGAACATGACGATTCCTCCGAGAGCGAACAGAGCCGCGAGAGTTATCGAGTAGGACTGCACGGGAGCGATGTCGTGGTCGATCAGGTACTGGTCGTTGTTGATCTGCTGCTGGATCTGCGCAATCGCCGCGTCCAGGCCAAACGCCCCGCCTGACGGGCCGGCCCCCTGCTGCTTGATCTGCTCCATGCTGTTCAGCTGGTTCTGGTTGGCGGCGATCTCCGAACGTAGCGAGGTCTGCCACGCAATCGCGGGAGGTGGGCTCCATCGACCTTTGCTGACGACGTAGTAGGTGTACAGGCCTCCGGCTATCAGCAGGAAGATGCCGGCGATCACGGCGAAGACGATCCAGCGGCTGCGCCAGGTTTTCTGGAGCTCGATACGGACCAGGTTGAAGAACTTGGTCAGCTTCTGGCCCCAATTGGTGACGGTGGGGGAGGTGACGCTGCAGGTGGCGTGCTCAGGGGAGCGCCGGCCGCCACGCCTGTGAGCTCGATATAGACATCCTCGAGCCCTCGCTGCGCGTGCACCAGCTGATCGACCCCGACGCCTGCCGACACGAGTGCGTGGTTGACCATCCGCGCGATGTCCGTATCGGAGATGACGGTGATCGAGTCCTTGACGGTTCCCCGCTCCACTGAGGCGCCGTCGATCGATCGCACGATCTCCATCGCTCTGTCGACGTCAGATACATCGATCCGGTACCGGTATCCCTTCACGTTCATCAGCTCGCTAAGCGGGCCCGCCGCCTTCACCACCCCGCGATGCAGCACGACCACGCGGTCGCACAGCTCTTCCACCTCTGAGAGAAGGTGGCTCGAGAAGAAGATGGTCAGGCCCTGGTCGGTGGCGAGCTTGCGCAGGATGATTCGAAGCCCGTGGATGCCGTTGGGGTCGAGGCCGTTGGTCGGCTCGTCGAGGATCAAGAGGCGAGGCTTGCCGAGCATCGCCTGGGCCAGCGCCAGACGTTGGCGCATGCCCATCGAGTAACGCTTGACCTTGTCGTTGGCGCGCTCGGTCATCCCGACAAGGCCCAGCAGCTCTGTGATCGAGCGTGGCTCCAAACAGCCGCGCGGCCCTCGAATGATTCGTCCAACAATCGTGTCCGCCGATTCGGGCGGTGCCGCCATCGGCGTGCTGCAGCCCCAGAAGGATGCGGATGGTGGTCGTCTTGCCGGCGCCGTTGGGGCCGAGGAACCCGAAGACTTCGCCTTCGGCGACGCTCAGCGAGATTTGATCGAGGGCGCGGACGCGACCGAAACTCTTGGAGAGCCCTTCGACCTCGACGATGGCAGCCACGCCGTGCACCTTAACGGCTGCCGGCGATTATGTCCTAGGGGCCCGAGACCCTCGTCTCATTTCCGCCGTCGAGGGTGGCCAGGAGACGTTTCGCCGCGGCCCGGAAGCGGTCCGGATCGCCGTATGGGCGGGCGACCAGCATTGCTCCTTCCAGCGCGCCGATGATCAATTGAGCCTGGTCACGCGCCCGGCCTTCGTAATGCAGGGCGCCTTCGCCCGCGCCTTGTTCCAGGACCCGCTCCAGCCAGGTTTCGTTGTCGTCGAAGAACCGCACCACTGCGGTCCGCATGGCCGGCGGCAGCGTTTCATAGTCTGCAGCGAGCATCCCGCACAGGCACATCCGATTGTCCTGGAGCACATCCGCGTAGACCGCGGCGTACGACCCGAGCTTGGCGCGAACGTCTAGGGGCCCGGCGTCGATCGCTTGCAAGGCCTCGGCGAAGCGGATTGCGTATCGGTTGATCAAAGCTTCACCAAGCTCGGCCTTGCCGGGGAAGTGGTAGTGCAGGCTGGCCTTGGTCACGCCAAGCTCGGCTGCCACGTCCGCATAGCTGAACCCGTTGAAGCCGCGCGACTGAACCAGCCGCTCGGCGACGTCGAGGATCTTGGCCGCCGTCCCGGTTTCCCCCGCGGCCTGCCTGGCTGTCATGCGCCAATGGTCTCGGTAAAGTTCAGGATTGACAACTTATCTACTAGTAGGTCAGACTAGCACAACAGGGTGCAGTCCTGAAGAAAGAGGGAGGAAGAGATGTCCACAACCCACCGCACCGAGCACAAGAGTTTCGTCAAGCCCGAGGAGGTTCGCCGGTTTCCAAACGGTCGAGCCGAGCTCGTGAATCTGGGCGGATCGGACGTAGGCCGCCTCGTCTTAGAACCCGGATGGCGCTGGTCCAACGACGTGAAGCCCATCGCGAAAACGGAAAGCTGCGAAGCGCCGCATTTCCAGTACCACGTCAGCGGGCGACTCCGAATTCGAATGGACGACGGAACCGAGTTCGTGGCGGGGCCCGGCGACCTCACCTCTCTGCCGAGCGGCCACGACGCATGGGTTGAAGGCGATGAGCCGGTGGTGGTGGTCGACTTCTACGGCGCCAGCAACTACGCCAAGGGCTGATCGACCATGCCATCCGCGAACCAAGAGCGAGTCATGACTGACGAAGCGGCGCGCCGGCTGATCACCCGCCTCATCGATGGGATCGACCGTGGAGACACCAGCGTCATGGATGAGGTCTTTCACGATGACGCGGTCATGGAGTGGCCAGCCTCGCGCGAGCGAGTCGCCGGAGCAGCCAACCGCCGAGCGGTCTACGCGCACATGCCCGTGCTTCCGAAAGTGACCAACCGCCACCTTTTCGGCACTGGTGACATTTGGGTGGCGGAGGCGACGCTCACTTATGGTGACAAGCCGTTCTCCGCGGTCCTCATCTTTCAGCTTCGTGACGGCAAGATTGCGAAGGAGACGGGCTACTGGGCCGAGCCGTTCGAAGCGCCGGACTGGCGCTCGGCCTGGGTCGAATCCATCGACCTGGAGCGGCGCGCCTAGGCCCAACCGAATCCTCACAGCCCATTCCCAGGGTTCTCTCGCGAGCGTCTAAGGGAAGCCGGCCACACTCCGCTTCGTGCGGCTTCGCGGGTGGCTCGGCATCCCAATGCTCGCCGGCGGTACGGTTGTCGCACTGGCCGGGTGCACCTTCCCCGTCCGGTTCGCGACTCCGGCGGAGGTGCAGCAGGCGACGGCGCCCACTCCGGCCGGCACGGGCGGCGGAGGCGCTGCCGCAGCACCCGCTCCGGGTGGACTCGACCAGCTCCAGGCGGACATGCGGCGCCTCATCGCGCAGGTCGGCCCGTCGGTCGTCCGGGTCGAGACCGCCTCGGCGTCGGGCTCCGGCTTGCTGCTCGACTCAGCCGGCACCGTCGCAACGCCGGCAAGCCTCGTCGCCGGGTCGCAGCAGGTCACCGTCACCACCGCTACCGGCCAGCGTTATACGGGCTTTGTCAGCGGGTCCGATGCGGCCAGCGATATCGCCGTCGTTCGCGTCAGCGGCGCGACCGGGCTCACGGCGACGGCGTTCGGAGATTCCGGCACGGTCCAGCTCGGGGACGTAGTCGTGGCGATCGGGAACCAGATCGCGCCCTCCGGGACTGTCAGCCAGGGCATCGTAAGCCAGACCGCCGGGAGCATGACTTCGGGCTCGGTGCAGCTGACCGGGCTCATCGTGACCACAGCGCCAATGGCCGCCGGCACCTCGGGCAGCGCGCTGGTCAACATCGCCGGACAGGTGATCGGCATGACGACTCTCGGTGCCTCGGGAACCGCCGGTCAGGGCGTCGCAATCCCGAGCAATCAGGTCAACACGATCGCGCAGCAGCTTCTCGGAACTGGGGTGCAGTCCGGCGCGGCATCCCTCGGCTTGACGGCCACCGACTCCGCGGGTCGCGGCGCGAGGATCCAGTCCATCGTCGCGGGTGGCCCCGCTGCCCGGGCAGGATTGCAGGTCGGGTGGACCATCGTGGGCATCGGTGGCCACTCGGTTTCCAGCGCGGCCGCCATCAAACCGATCCTCGCCGGATATACGCCGGGCCAGGCAGTGACAGTGACGGTTCACTTTCACCCGACGGGACCACGGCGCGGCGCGGCGAGCCGACCATGGACGAGATCCTGTTCGAGCTGCGCCGGCTCATCGTTGGGCAGGATCATTTGTTGGAGTGCCTCCTCGTGGCCCTCCTGGCTCGCGGGCACGTCCTCCTGGAGGGCGTGCCCGGCCTGGCCAAAACTGCGACCGTGAAGGCGCTCGCAAGAGTTGTCGGGGGGACGTTCGGGCGCATTCAGTTCACGCCCGACCTGGTTCCATCGGACCTGGTCGGAACACGAGTGTTCAACCCGCGCAAGGCGGACTTCACGACCGAGCTCGGGCCGATCTTCTGCAACTTGCTACTCGCTGACGAGGTCAACCGGGCGCCTGCCAAGGTCCAGTCCGCCCTGCTCGAGGTGATGCAGGAGAGACAGGTCACCATCGCCAAGGAGACGTTCCGGGTGGACGACCCCTTCTTGGTCCTCGCCACCCAGAATCCGATCGAGGCCGACGGCACGTATCCCCTGCCGGAGGCGCAAATCGATCGCTTCATGCTCAAGGTTGTAGTCGGCTATCCGTCCGCGCACGAAGAGATGGGGATCGTCGAGCGGATGATCGGCGAACCGATCCAGGTGCGTCAGGTGCTCACGCCCGAGGATCTGGTCGGCCTGCAGAATCAGGTGCGCAAGGTCTACGTCGATCCGGCCGTGATCGCGTACGCGACCAGGCTCGTGACGGCGACGCGGAGCCTGAAGGCGGCCGGTGTCACGGAGCTGGAATCCGCGGTCGATTACGGAGGGAGCCCGCGCGCGACGATACACATGGTCAGCGCCGGCCGGGCGCTGGCGTTCATCCGCGGCCGCAGCTATGTGTTGGGGCAGGACATCGCGGCTGTGGCGCCTGAGGTGTTGCGGCACCGGATTGTTTTGAGCTACGAAGGCATCGCCGACGGTGTGTCCCCCGATACGGTGGTGCGGAGAGTCCTGGAGACAGCCGAGATGCCAAGGCTCGATCTGGGGGACGGCCGTGTCGTCTGACGGAAGGCCGCGGCGCCTTCGGAACCTCCTCAGGCACGAGGCGCTCAGGCAAGTGCGATGGCCGGTCCTGAGAAGGCTCGGATTCCACGCCTGGGGCGATGAACGTTCGAGTGTGCGTGGCCCCGGTGTCGAATACGCGGACGTCCGCGAGTACCAGCTCGGCGAGGACGCCCGCCTGATCGATTGGAACCTGACTGCTCGATCGGATCGCGTTTTCGTGCGTGAATCTCATCCCGATCGAGGCCTGGATGCCTGGTTGATCGTCGATACGAGCGCCTCTTTGGATTGGGGTACCGCCTTGATGCTGAAGCGGGAAGCGGCGATCGAGATGGCGTCGGCCGCGTCCTCATTGCTCGCCCGCCACGGCAGTCGAGTGGGGGCCATCGTTTTCGACAATCAGGTAAGGAGGATCCTGCCGCCGATCTCCGGACGCACCGGACGCTTGCACCTCGTCGGGACCCTGGACACCGACCTGGCGTCGGCACCGCGCGGCGCGACAGCTCTCGCTGGGGCTCTTGGCCAGGCGGTCAAGGTCGTACAGCGTCCGTCCGTTCTCATCGTGATCAGCGACTTCCTTGCCGCGAGCGGCTGGCAGAGGCCCATGGCGATCCTGGGCCGCCGCCACGAAGTCGTCGCCGCCCGAGTGGGCGACCCGACGGAGCTAGCTTTTCCGGACATCGGCGTGGTCACGTTCGAGGACCCCGAGACCGGCCGCCAGCTGCAGGTCGACACCTCCGACCGGCGCCTAAGGGACCGTTTCCAGCGCGCGGCCGAAGAACAGGAGCGGCGCATATCAAACGATTTGCGGCGAGCGCGTGCGGTCGAGTTCCGTATCACAACCGCGCAGCCATTCCTGCCGCAGCTGATCCAGTACCTGCGCCGTCGAGGGCTCGAAGCCAATCGCGGCCGAGGTGCCCACCAGGCGTGATCATCGAGCAGCCAGTCTTTCTTCTCGGCCTGCTGGCGATTCCCGTTCTGGTCGCCGGCTACGTGCTCGCGCAACGCAGGCGGCGTGCCTACACGCTTCGCTTCACCAACCTGGAGCTGCTCCGCACGGTCCTTCCCCGGTCGCCGGGCGTGCGTCGCCATCTTCCACCGGCAGCGTTCCTGGCCGGGGCGGTGGCGCTTCTGAGCGGGCTCGCCGTTCCGGTCCTGAACCTCGAGGTGGCCAGGAACAGCTCCGACGTGATCCTGGTCATCGACGTCTCCGGATCGATGCAGGCCACGGATGTCGCGCCGACCCGGCTCGACGCCGCCAAGAACGCCGCCTCCACGCTCGTCGATCAGCTACCGAGCGGCGACCGGATAGCCCTGATCAGCTTCAGCTCCGGGGCTTCGTTGAGACAAGGGCTGACCTCTGATCGGGGAGCGGTGAAAGCGGCGGTGTCGAGCCTCCGGGCCGGCGGCGGAACCGCTCTCGGCTCTGCTCTGTCGCTGGCGCTGCAGCAGCTTGATTCCGCTGCGCCCACCGCTTCTACGGCGCGTTCACGGCCGGCGATGATCGTCGTGTTGACTGACGGTGTTTCCAATCAGGGTGCCGATCCGCTGACGGTGGCGCAGCAGATCGCTGTTGCGAAGGTGCCGGTCGAAACAGTCGGCATCGGGCTGCGGAACGGCAGTGCGACGGTCGGTGGCGAGCCCGTCGGCGGAGTCGACGAAGCCACCCTCAGCGCCATAGCTTCCGCGACAGGCGGAAAGTACTACTACGCGCAGGCCGCGGGCGAGCTGCAAAGCATCTACAGCTCGCTGGCGACCCAATTTGGCTGGCAGTTCCAGCAGGTCAACCTGATGGTTCCGCTCCTGCTTGGGGGCATCGGTCTTGTGATGGTCGGCGCGGCGATCAGCCTGATCTGGTTCCGCGTGCTGCCCTGACGATCGGCTAGCGTCCGCCGAACAGGAAACCCAAGATCATTCCGCCGCCGATTCCAATCAAGCCGGCACCCAGCGAGGCGACCAGCAGCAGGCGCCAGTAGGGGATCGGCCATAGTTGTCGCGCCGCTGCTATGGGTGCCGCCGGCGATGCGGGAGGGCGAAGGGCAGGCGATGCCCTCACCAGCTCAGGGCTGTACGGAAGCCACCTCGCGCCAGGTGGAAGATGAGCCGGCCACAACCGCAGCTCCGGCGCGCCGTCAGATGGGTTCACGCTCACCACGGACAGCGTGAGCGGACTGTTTTAACGTTGCCTGAGCCAAGGCTGAGGAAATGCTGAGACCGCCCGGCTGATCCGGCGCATTCAACGCAATCGACGTGGACCTTACCGTTGCGCAGCGTCGAGGAGCTGCCGGATTGTGTCGTGGTAGTCGGCAAGGCCGGGACGCGCCAATCGCACCACCAGGTGGTCGGCGCCGGCGTCGCGATAGGCCGCGAACCATTCGGAGGCCGATTCCAGA
>VBKD01000201.1 GCA_005888075.1 Chloroflexota bacterium | reverse complement strand
GTAGACGAAGCCGATGTCGGCCTGGGATGTGCGCGTCGGGAGACCCGTCGAGGGCCCGATGCGCTGGATGTCGAATATGACGACCGGAACCTCGGCGTAGTAGCCCAGACCGGTGAACTCGGCCATCAGGGAGATGCCCGGTCCGGAGGTGGAGGTCATCGAGCGCGCGCCCGCCCAGCCGGCGCCGATCGCCATGCCCACCGCCGCGAGCTCGTCCTCGGCCTGGACGACCGAGATCCGTTTCTCGTGTGTCGAGGGGTCCTCGCGAAAACGGTCCGAGTACGCGATCAGGTACTCGCACAGCGAGGACGAAGGGGTGATGGGGTACCACGCGACCACGGTCACGCCGCCCATCAACGCGCCGATCGCGGCGGCCTGGTTGCCCTCGACCAGCACCTTGCCCTCGACCGCCCCGGTCATCGGTTCGAGCCGGTAGGGATCCTGCTTGGAGAAATTGTCCTGCCAGTAGTCGTAGCCGACCTTGATCGCATCGAGGTTGACGGGAACGGCCTTCGGCTTGGCGAGGAACTGGCGCTTGACGCCGTGTTCCAGGGCTTCCCAGGGGATGCCGAGCAACCCGCCCACCACGCCGACATAGATCATGTTGGCCAGCTGCTTGCGGAGCGTGTCGCTCTGGATCTTGGTCTTGGCCAGCTTCGCGAAGGGGACCGGGTAGTAGGTGACGTCGGTCCTCGCATCGACGGTGGAGAACGCCTCCTCATGGATGACGACACCGCCGGGCCGGACCGTCTTGAGGTCCTCGCGCCAGGTGGCGACGTTGAAGGCGATAAGGATGTCGACCTTGTCCGAGCGCGCCATGTGCCCTTCCGGAGTGATGCGGAGCTGGTACCAGGTGGGCAGGCCTTCGATGTTGGAGGGAAACACGTTCTTGGGCGCGACGGGGATGCCCATGTGAAAAATGGCCCGGGTCAAAACCAGGTTGGCGGTCTGGCTTCCGGAACCGTTGACGGTGGCTGCCTGGATGGTTAGGTCGTTAACTGGATGCTCGGTCACTTATCTCGCGGCGGTTAGCGATTCTACGCGCCTGCAGCGCTCAGCCTCGACCCCTTAGAGTCGTCGAACGTGAAGGTCGCCACTCCCAAGGAACGGACGCAGGACGAACACCGCGTCGCTCTCGTCCCCGACACGGCGACCAAGCTCATCGCGGCGAGGCTCGAGGTCGCGGTGGAGGCCGGGGCCGGATCGGGCGCGTTCATCCCGGACGACGCCTTCCGGCAGTCAGGCGTCGAGGTGGTGGCCGGGGTCTCGGAGCTCCTCGAGGACGCCGACGCCGTGCTCAAGGTGCAGGCGCCCACCTCAGCCGAGGTGGAGCTCCTCAAGAAGGACGCGGTGCTGATCAGCTTCCTCCAGCCGGCCACCCAGGGGGACGTGGTCAAGGCTCTGGCCAGGCGCGGCGTCACCGCCTTCAGCCTCGAGCTGGTGCCGCGCATCTCGCGCGCTCAGTCGATGGATGCCCTGTCGTCGCAGGCGTCCGCGGCGGGCTACAAGGCGGTGTTGATGGCCGCCAACCGGCTCGGCAAGTTCTTTCCGATGATGATGACCGCGGCGGGCACGGTGGCCCCCGCTCGCGTGCTCGTGATGGGCGCGGGTGTCGCCGGGCTGCAGGCCATCGCGACCGCACGGCGCCTCGGCGCCGTCGTCTCGGCCTATGACGTCCGCCCGGCGGTGAAGGAGGAGGTGCAGTCACTCGGCGCCACCTTCATCGAGCTGCCGCTCGAGACGCAGGAGGGCGAAGGCGGTTACGCGCGTGAGCAGTCGGAGGAGTTCCTGCGCAAACAACGCCAGCTGCTCGGCGAGCACATCGCGAAGTCCGATGTCCTCATCACGACGGCGGCGATTCCCGGCCGGCGCGCGCCCCTGCTGGTCACGGCGGACATGGTGAAAGGAATGCGGCCTGGCTCGGTCATCGTGGATCTGGCATCCGAAACCGGTGGCAACGTCGAGCTGACTGAGCCCGGCAAGGATGTCGATGTCAACGACGTGACCATCATGGGCACGCGCAACGTGCCCTCCACGATGCCGCTGCACACGAGCCAGCTGTACGCGCGCAATGTGGCCAACCTTCTGCTGCACCTGGTGAAGGACGGCGCGATCACACTCGACTTCCAGGACGAGATCACCAAAGGCGCCTGCGTCACACACGGCGGCGAGATCGTCAACGAGCGGGCCAAACAGCTCGTCTCTTCGTCATGAACAACGAGCTGCTCAACGAGTTCACGTTCTTCGTGCTGGCGGTCTTCGTCGGCATAGAGGTCATCTCGAAGGTGCCGACCATCCTGCACACGCCGTTGATGTCGGGGACGAACGCCATCCACGGCATCATCCTGGTGGGCGCGATCGTGATCGCGGCCGGTGCCAACTCTCCTGTCACCACCCTTCTCGGCCTGGTCGCCGTGACCCTGGCCACCACCAACGTCGTGGGTGGATTCGTCGTGACCGATCGGATGCTCGAGATGTTCAAGGGCCGCCAGGCGGCCAGGCCGCCGGCGACACCTACTTCGATCAGCAAATGAACATCAAATGAATCTCGCCATCTCGCTCGCCTACCTCGTCGCGGCCGTGCTCTTCATCCTGGGACTGAAGCAGCTCAGCTCGCCGAAGAGCGCTCGCAATGGCAACTTCACGGCGGCCGCGGGCATGGTGATCGCACTTCTGGCGACGCTCCCGCTTCTCCATTTCACGAGCACCGGCGTGATCGTGATCGGCATCGGAGTCGTCATAGGCGGATTGGTCGGGACGGTCGGTGCGCGCACGGTGAAGATGACCGCCATCCCGCAGATGGTCGCGCTCTTCAACGGCGTGGGAGGCGGCGCGGCGGCCCTGGTGGCGGTCGCGGAGCTGCTGCGCTTCGGAAGCCACCCGGCGTTCGCCCAATCGTTTCCAAGCGTCTTCAGCATCGTCATCGGGTCGGTCTCGTTCGCCGGCAGCATGGTGGCGTTCGCGAAGTTGCAGGA
>VBKD01000200.1 GCA_005888075.1 Chloroflexota bacterium | reverse complement strand
GGCCTGACTCCATGCGGTCGAGGTCGAGCATGTCGCCGATCAGCCGGTTCACGCGGTCCGCGTCATTGAATATGTAGCCGCCGTAAGCGCGCACCTCGTCCGCCTCGAGGCCCCCGTCGCGGATGAGCTCGCTGAATCCCTGGATGCCGGTGAGCGCGGTTCGAAACTCGTGGCTGACGATGCTGAGAAACTCGGTCTTCGTCCGATCGATCTTCTCGAGGTTTTCGTTCGCGTCACGCTGCGACTCGAGGGCCTCGGCCAGCTTGTCGGACGTCTCGCGGACCGTGGTCACGTCCTCGACCAGGAGCAGCAGGTGCTCCTGGCGGCCGCTTGAATCCGGGATCGACGCCGCCGTGAGCTGCAGCCACAGCCACTTGCCGCCCCCTGTGACCGCGCGAACTTGAACACTTCCGACATCTGACGGATTGGCGAGCAGAGGCGCCTTGTGCAGGCGTGCCGCGGCCTGGTCGTACGCGCGCCACAAGTCCGGCCAAGCGTTGGTTCGCATGGTGTCGAGGTCGTACCCCAGCATGTTGAGCAGCGCGGGGTTGGCCTCGAGCAGCTCCACGTCGCTGCTGATGCGCGCGATGCCGATGGGAGAGCGTTCGTAGATGGCGCGGTGGTCGGCTTCGCTCCGCCGCAGCGCCTGGGCGACATCCGTCCGCCGGATGAACTGGCCGATCTCGACGCCGGCCGTCGCCAGCACGGCGATCTCGTTCTGGTCCCGTTCATGGATGCGCGAATCGAGGAGCTCGATGACGCCGACGATCGCCCAGCCGTCGACGATCGGCACTGCAATTCCGGATTTCAAGCCGGCAGATCGCGCCGCCATGCGAAGGTCGTAGTCCGCGGCCGCCTGGAGGTCCTGCTCGGTCGAGATCACGCCTGACTGCCAGGCGCGGCCGACGAGGCCCACCCCGCTGGCGATCGCGGCGCTGCGACTGGCATCGAGAAACTCCTCATAACCGGCGACGCTTGGGGTGCGGGCGTGGTGCACGCGGAGTAGCTGCCGGTCGGCGTCGACGGCCCAGTACTGCGCGAGCGCCCAACCCAGGTTGGCCGATAGCGCGCCAAGCATCTGCGGGATGGCCTGATCCGGATGACTCGACCCGATGATGATCTGCCGCACGACCGAGGCGCACTCACGCAGCGCGGCCGTGCGCTTGCGCCCGGAGATGTCGCTTTGCTGCACCACCAGCACCGGCTCGCCAGGGGACGGCCGGCCGATCGACAGGGCGACCGGCACCTCGGTTCCGTCCGCCCGGATCTGCCTCACCTCGCCCTCCCAGCGTGCGAGCTCTCCGCTCTTCAGCTGGGTGAGCCCGTCGCTCAGTCGGCGTTCGTCCGCCTGGGCCGTGATCGCGGCCAGCGATGTCTGCAGCAGGTCCTCCTGACTCCGTCCGGCAATCTGCGCGAGGCGCTCGTTGACATGTTTCCACCTGCCGTCCAGGTCTGTGATCGCGAGCCCGGCGGCCGCCGCCTCCACCGTCGTACGCAGCGACCGCTCCTTGGCCTGGAGCTCCGCGAGTCTTTGCTGAGCCTCGGCGGCAGCGTCACGCCCGCGCGCCGTCAGCTCGGTCACCGCAACGGCGACCACGATCACCACCGCCGCCAGGAGAACGGCCTGGACCATGATCGAGGTCCCGCCACGGCCGAACAGAGGCAACGCAAGCATGGCCAGCGCGGTGACCACCGCCACGGTGAGCGCTGGATTGCGGTTCAACGCCAATGACGAGAGCAGGACGACGGTCATGTACAGCGGAAAAGCGAGGATCAGGTCGGCGCCTGAGTACAGCTGCAGGATGAAGATAGCGACCACGGCCGCGAAGGGCACGACACGATGTGCCAGGCCCGGCGCCCACGGTGCTGAATGCGGACGGGGTTCTGGCAACACCTCGGAAACCTCGCCCCCCCTGGCGGGATGGAAGGTGCGCAGGGGTAAAAGTGTAGTTGCGACCCTTTTAAGTTCAGCCGCCTTAAGTCGCTTTGTGCGCAGCACACCGCCTTCGGGAAGAGAAACCAACCTTAAGTTGCCTTAAGCTGCTCGCGGCTGCCTACTTGAAGCCCCTGACCACGCCGCTGCAACCCGAAGGACTGAGCCGACGCGTCTACCCGTTCCTCGGGCTGGCGATCGTCGGCCTGGTGAGCTTCCATGGTTTCGCGGCCGTGACCAGCTCCCTGGCGCTCAGCGGGGCGGCGGCGGTGGGTGTGCTGCTGGTGGTCATCCCGCTCGCGGAGATCGACACGCCGACCCGCAACATATTCGTCACGTCGATCCCGGTGGTCGGCGGTTTCGTCCTGGCCCTCCATCCGCTCTGGTCGAGCGGCACCGTGTTCGGCTGGCTGGCCTCGGTGGTGATCGTTGCGCTCGGCAGCTCGTTGGTCTTGCTCCCATGGGAGCGCATCCCACGCTATCTACACGCCCTTCCGCCTATCGGCGGTCTGGCCGTCGCCTTCGCGCTGGAGCTCCAGTTCGGGCTCAGCATCGTGCGGGCGTTCCCATTCGTGCTGCTGCTGCTCATCTTCCTGGCGCTTTACTACACGAACGTCGAATTTGCGGTTGGCGCCGCGCTCGCCATCGCGGACCTTGTGCTGGTCACCTTCCTCAACCCGGTCACAGGAGACCCCGCGCGCGCGGTGCTGGAAGCGCTGCTGCTCGTTGCCTTCGGTGTTCTCGTCCGGAGAGTTGTGAACCAGCTGCGCGACAACCGCGTCGTAGCCGCCGAAGCCGAAGCCGAAAAATCGACGCTGCTCGCCCACCTCTCCCAGCGCAACCAGGAGCTCCAGGAGCTCACGCGGCTCAAGTCTGAGTTTCTGGCCACCATGAGCCACGAGATCCGCACCCCCCTCAGCGGCGTCATCGGCATGACCGGGCTGTTGATGGATACCACTCTCACGCCGGAGCAGCGCGAGTACGTCGAGACGATCCGATCTTCCGGTGACGCCCTCCTCGAGATCATCAACGACATCCTCGACTTCTCACGGATCGAGGCTGGCCGCGTCCGTCTCGAAACCATCGACTTCAGCCCGCGATACGTCATCGAGGAGGCGGTCGAGCTTTTTGCCGAAGCGGCGGTCAACAAGGGCCTGGAGCTCGTGCTCGACGTCGAGGCCGACGTGCCGGACGTAGTAATCGGAGATGCCGGACGTCTTCGCCAGGTCCTCATCAACGTCATCGGCAACGCCATCAAGTTCACCGAGTCCGGTGAGGTGGTGGTGCGCGCCTACCGGCAGGACAGCAAAGGACCCGGGATCGGAATCCGTTTCGAGGTCAAGGACACCGGCATCGGGCTGACCGAAGAAGAGAAAGCGCGCGTCTTCGCCGTCTATTCGCAGGTCGACAGCTCAACTACTCGCCGCCGCGGAGGAACCGGCCTTGGCCTCGCCATCACACGGATGCTCACGCAGCTGATGGGCGGCGAGATGGGAGTCGAAAGCGAGAAAGGAAAGGGCAGCACCTTCTGGTTTACCG
>VBKD01000044.1 GCA_005888075.1 Chloroflexota bacterium | reverse complement strand
GCCGGATGCCAAACCTTATCAGACAACTCCTCCCCATTCATGAGGAGGCGGACAGTGCGGATTGGAAAACTCCTCCCCATTCATGGGGAGGTGGCCGCTGCGGATTGGAAAACTCCTCCCCATTTATGGGGAGGTGGCCGCTGCCCGCAGGGCACCGGCCGGAGGGGGCGCTCTGCTGGCTTAGGGTTGGGAGCGGCCGGTCAGCCCGGCTTAGACTTGCCCGCCTTCATCTCCCGCTTGACCTCACGCGCCTGAGCCATCGACTCGACCGAGTCGACGTCCGCCACGGTGTGCCACGAGGCTGCGTGCGTCTCCCAGCCAGGGGGCCGGACCCCAAACTTCTTCGCGAGCACTGCAACCAGGATCTTCGATTTCATGTCCCCAAAACCCGGCAGCTTCCTGATCCGCGCCTCCAGCTCGTCCCCATCTTTCGCGTCCCGCCAGACGGCTCCAGCGTCCGCTCCATAGTCCTCGACGATCACCTGACACAGCAACTGGACTCGACCGGCCATGCTCCCGGGAAACCGGTGGAGTGCAGGGCGCTCCCGAAAGATTGCGTTCAGCTTGTCCGGGTCCATCGCCGCGATCTTCCTGACGTCGAGGTGGCCCAGCCGTTGCTTCAGCTCATAAGGGCCCCCGAAAGCCTTTTCCATCTTGACCTGCTGGTCGAGAACCAACCCGATCAAAAGGGCCAGCGGATCGGTTTCGAGCAGCTCGTTGGCGGCAGGGTCATCGGTCCAGACGATCGGCATGCTCAGTTAGCCTAATGCGTTAGGCAAATCGTGGGGGAGGCCTTTACACCCGGCTCACCGGACGATTTCGATCGTCTCTACCAGACCGCATACCCGCGGGTTTTCCGAACGCTCTCGGCCATCCTCGGCGACCCGGCGGAAGCGGAAGATTGCGCCCAGGACGCATTCGTTCAGGGCTTCCAGGCCTGGGCGCGTTGGCGCCCCGACGCCCCCGCCGAAGCCTGGATCCACCGCATCGCGGTCAACCGGGCGATCTCCTACCGCCGGCGTGCGCGCCTCCGCACGATCGGCGAGACGCTGCGCCGCCTGGGCAGGCCCGGCCATGGCGTCGATCCTGCAGAGGTCGCCACCCGTCCAGACCTTCTGCAGGCCCTCCGGACGCTTCCGCCCAAGCTCGCCGCGGCGATCGTCCTGCGCCATTACCACGGCTACAACAACCGGGAGATAGCCGCCGCGCTCGGAGTCTCAGAACGAACGGTCGGCACGCGCCTGAGGCAAGCAGCCGAGCGCCTGAGGGCCATGCTCGATCCGGCCTTCTCACTCGAGCCCCCCTCAGCGTTCTCTTCAGATCAACGTGAGTCTTATGCCGAAGATTGACGACAGTCCGTTAGGGCCAGGTTTTGAGTCGCGGCTTCGCTCCGCCCTCGACCGCGTGCAGCCCACGTTCTCGTCACCTCGCTATATGACGCCGGCACGGCGCGCCATTCGCGTCTGGCGGCTGGCCCCCGCAATCCTGGCCGCGATGGCGGTGCTCGCCCTCTCAGCGAGCGCCTTCGCCGCGAGCAGCGGCGCCAGCCCGGCGGTTTTGATCCACCGAGCCGCATCGGCGATCGACTCGGCAGCCCACGCTCCGGACACAACCACACCGGCCGAGCCGAGCACTGAGCCGGTCCAGCAAGAGCCGGCCAAGGCGGCGCCCGCCCAGTCCAGCCCCGAGAAGGAAGCTCCGCCACGCCAGGAGCCGTCCGAGAGCCCCGAGCCGACATCGTCACAGTCCCCCGAAGAGTCCGGTGACCACTCAAACACAGGTTCGACTGACACGGAACCGGCGAATTCCCCCAGCCCACGCGGCGACTGACAGACTTCCGACTACCCGCCCCCAGGGCGTTGATTGGGGCATGAAAAGACCAGTTGGACTGATCGTAGGAGCCGTTGCCGGTGCCACCCTGATCGCCGCGGTCGGGGCGTCGGCTCATTCAGGTGTCTTGTCGGGTGCGAAGACATCAGGCACCCACCAGGCTCAGCTCGGTAGCGAGGCGAGCGGTGCTCGCATCGAGCCCGAGCCGCTGCAGAGTCCGGAACCGTCCAGCTCTCCCGAGCCTACCCAGGCTCCGGCGCCTGCGGCGACCGAGCCTGACGAGGCGACAGAGACTGGCGAGGACCAGGACACCGACAACGACACCGAAGACGCAACCGAGGCGCCCACCACAACCGCTCCCGCTCCGGCCAGCTCGGGTGAGCACGATGGCGGCGGAGACGGCAAGGGCGGCGGCGGAGGCGACGACTAGCCCGAGTTAGACCCCAACCTCTTGACGTGAAGGGCCGGCGCGCCGCCGGTCCTTCACTCTTTTCGGGCGGTGACGAACTCCCTTATTCGGTCCAGGCCGAGCTTTAGCTCGTCCTCCGATTGGGTGTACGCGAGGCGAATGAAGCCCTTGCCGGCGGCGCCGAAAGCGGTCCCTGGAAGCACCGCGACCCCCGCCTCCGCGAGCAGGCCGTCCGCGAGCTCTCGCTCGTCAAACCCGGTGCCTTCGATGTTGGGAAACGCGTAGAACGCGCCCTGCGGCTTCGCGCATCGCATGCCTGGAATCGCGTTGATGCCGTCGACCACCAGGTCTCGCCGGCGCTCGAACACCTTGACCATCCTCGCGACCGCGTGCTCAGACTCTGGAGATCCCAAAGCCTCGATGGCGGCGATCTGTGTGAAGGCGGCCGCACACGACGATGAGTTGATCATCAGCTGGTCGAGCTTCTGGGCCAGAGCCCGAGGCGCAACCGCGTACCCCAGGCGCCAGCCGGTCATCGCATACGACTTCGACAATCCGTCCATCAACACCGTCCGTTCGCGCATCCCAGGCTCTGACAGGGGTGAGACGTGGTGGAAGCCGTACACCAGCTGGCTGTAGATCTCATCAGACACGACCAGAAGGTCGTGCTTGTGCGCCAGCTCGCTGACGAACCTGACATCCTCCGCGGTCAGGACGCCCCCGGTCGGGTTCTGTGGTGTGTTGATGATCAACATCCGCGTCTTGGGGCTGACCAGCGACGCGAGCTCGTCGAGATCCATGCGAAATCCGGTTTCTTCGCGCAGTGTCACCGTCTTGGGGACGCCGCCGATGAAATTGACCTGGGACGCGTAGGCGGGATACCCCGGGTCGGGCAGGATCACCTCGTCGCCCGGCTCGATGCAGGCGAGAAGCGTGAAGAGCAGCACGTTCTTCGAGCCCGGCACAAGCACCACGTCGTTGGGATCGACATCCACTTTCAACATCCCCGCTACGAATTGCGCGACCGCCTCGCGCGCTTCGAAAATCCCGCTGGCGGGCGTGTAGTGCGTGTAGCCGTTCTGCATCGCGGAGATGGCCGACTCGACGATGTTGTCGGGGGTGGCGAAGTCTGGCTCACCAATCTCGAGGTGCACGATGCGCTTGCCCTCGGCCTCGAGCCGGCGGGCCTTGGCGAGCACACCGCCGTCTACGCCCAGCGTCTGGCCCGAGACGTAGCCGGCCTGGCGTGAGCAGAGGAACACACAGGTGGCGGCGAATTCTTCGGTCTTGCCGAAACGCTTCATCGGCGAGGCGTCCGCCATGAGCTTGAGCTGATCCTCCACGTTACCTCCGCGCGCGGCGGCCAGCTGCCGGATGCGGTCCGTGAGGATGTTGTTGGGCGCCAGGCAGTTGACGGTAATCCCGTCGGGCGCCAGCTCGGCCGAGAGTGTCTTCGCCAACCCGGTCACACCCCCACGCAGCGAGTTCGAGATGACGATGTTGGGTATGGGCTGCCGGACCGCAATCGAGGTGATGAAGATGATCCGACCCTGGCCTGATCGCTTGAGGTGCGGGAGCGCCGCATGAACCAGGCGCACGGCGCTCATCAGCGTGAGGTGAAAACCTTTCTCCCAGCTGTCCACGTCGGTGCTCTGGAACGTGCCAGGCGGCGGTCCGCCGGCGTTGACGACCAGGATGTCGAGCCCGCCGAGCCTCTCGGCAGCCGCTTCGACCAGCGCCTCCGGATCGCCTGGCTTGGAGACATCGCGGGCGGACCAGCCGGCGGCATTGATGGCGAGGCCTGTCTCCTCGATTGCCTTGGGATCGCGCGCTGCGATATACACCCTCGCGCCCTCGGCGATCAATGCCTCGGCGCAAGCACGCCCGAGTCCCCTGCTCGCGGCGACGACCAGAGCCCGCCTGTCCTTGAGCCCGAAATCCACGAGAGGAATCTAACGCCTTTAGCGGAGCGCCTCGAACTCAGTGTCGGTCAGCTCGATGTTCAACGCCGCAAGGTTCTCCTTAAGGTGTTCGAGCGATAGCGTGCCTGGGATGGGCAGCATCGCCGGCGAGCGCCGGAGGAGCCACGCGAGCGTGATCTGCTCCGGTGTCGCCCCATGTTGCTCAGCGATTTCGGCGAGCTCACGGCCGCCGTTCCCTCGCAGTGGGAAGAATGGAACGAAGACGATGTCTTCGGCGGCGCAGTAGTCGACAACTGCCTCGTGGCTGCGGTCGGACAGGTTGTAGCGGTTCTGGACCGCGGCGATGGGCACGACCTTTCTGGCTCGCTCGATCTGATCGATCGTGACCTCCGAGATGCCGACGTGCCGGATCTTGCCCCGGTCCGCGTACTCCTTGATCGCACCCAGGCTCTCTTCGATCGGGGTCTCGGGATCGACGCGATGCAGGTAGTAGAGAGGGATCGTCTCCGTCCGCAACCGCCGAAGGCTCTGCTCGATCTCGGCGCCCAGCACCTCGGGGCTGCCCCGTCCAGGACCGCCGATTCCGCCTTTGGTGGCCACGATGCATCCTTCGGAGATGGGGTCGAGAGCCATACCGATCGTCTCTTCGCTCTGCCCGCCGGTGTATGAGTGGGCCGTGTCGATCATCTGCACTCCGGCGGCGACTGCCGCCTTGACCAACGCGACGTGGTCGCGTGTGTTCGTCAGCCTGTTCGTTCCAAGTCCGATCCGACCCACATCGAAGTCACCAAGCTTCATGGCCTCTCCCCATCATCGCGCCGGCGGTGTCTTTACATATACGTATGTCGCCCGCTGAAGGAGCCCGCGCCGCCGGCGTGACCCTGCCGGAATGGCTGGACTTCCGGCCCCGCCTGTTTCCCAGCTGCAACTTTGTCTGGATCGGCGGTCCCCGGCCGGTGCTCGTCGACACCGGTTTCGGCAGCGACCTGGAGGCGACACTCGACATGATGCCCGACGAGCCCGCACTCGTCTTCAACACGCACTGGCACTCCGATCACGTAGGCGGCAACGCGGGACTGGTGGCAGGCTTCGGAATGCCGATCGCGGCTTCGACGGCCGAAGGCTCGCGCGTCAACGACGGCGACCCTGAGTCATTCGGCTCGGACTTTCTCGACCAGCCGGTCGACGCTTATCAGGTAGACCGGCTGCTCGAGCCGGGCGAGCTGGTCGGGACCGGCGCCGTCAGCTTGCGAGTCGTGCCTGCCGAAGGACACTCGCCCGGGCAGGTCATGCTCTTCGAGGAGCGCTCGAGGGTCTTGATCGCGGGTGACGCGATCCTGGCCGGCGATGTGGCGTGGATCAATCCTCTCCTCGACGGCGCCGATGCTCTCGAGAAGGCGATCGCGACGGTCGAACGGATCGGCGCCCTCGACGCTCGAGTCGCCGTGGCCGGTCACGGTGCGATCATCGATGACGTCGGGGATTGCGTGAGGAGGACGCTCGAACGGCTCCAGCTCTGGCGTCAAGACCCCGGCCGCATGGCCTTGCACGGCTGCCGGCGCGTCTTCGGCTTCGCCCTCATGATCCACGGCGGATTCGCCCGCACTGAGCTGATCCCGTATCTGCTGGCCCGGCGCTGGATCCGCGACTTCGCTCCGTCGGCGCGCCTATCGCACGAGGAGTTTGCGGAGCGGATCGTCTCTGACCTGGTGGGTTCCGGCGCGGCGCGCTGGCACGACGACCGCCTGGTTTCAACCATCCCTCACACCGCGGTGTAGACGACCGGCGATCGACTAACCCGTGGTGTTGACGTACCAGTCCGTTACGTACTGAAGGCGGTCCGACGGTTCGATCGCCTTGTTCACGTGGACGCCATGAACGCGCTGCGATACCGCGTAGTCGTAGCGCCCTGAGTACAGAAAGATCGCCGGCGCCGTGTCGGCCATCAGCGTCTGGAAATCGAGGTAGGCGGCGAGTCGCGCCGGCGGATCCACGGCCCCACGCCCGTCCTCCAGAGCGAGGTCGATAAGGCCCCAGCCACGGGGGTACGCGAAGTTCAAGCCGCTGGCGTCCGCGCCGGAATGCCACAGCGAGTACTGGTCGGGGTCGGGTCCGACGTCGAACGCGACCATGGCCATCTGGTACTTGTGGTGGACCAGGTAATCCTGAACCAGCTGCGAGGCGGGCACGCCCTTGACGTCGACCTGCACACCGACATCGAGCAGCTGACGTGCGACCGCATCGGCGATCTGGCGATTGGGGTACGAGTCGGCGACCACGAGCTGCACCTTGAACTCGGTCGGGCCCTTGGCGCGGAGCTTTCCGCCTGGCTCCGGCAGCCAGCCGGCCGCGTCGAGCGCCTTGGCGGATGCGACCGGGTCGTACGGGTGGAGATTCGCAGCCGCGGCAGAGTACGCCCAGTCCGCGGTTGGAACCGGATTTGGATCGGGGTCGGCCCGACCGGCGAGGACCTCGTTGACCAGCTTTTGTCGATCGATCGCCTGGACGAGCGCCTGCCGCACCTTCGCATCACTGAAAAACGGCTTCCCGTCCCCTTCCGGGTTGAAGCTCACGAAGGCGTTGGTGAACATCCTGGTGTCTTTGATCAGCAGGTCCGTGCGTCCCTGCAGGATGTCGATCTCTTGCGGCTCCAAACCGCCGACCAGGTCGGCGGCGCCCGTCAGCACGGCGCGAATGGCGAGCTGAGGGTCCGTGGCGGCATACGTGCGCAGGACCAGGTGGTCGAGGTACGGCTGCGGATTGGCATTCGGGTTCCGATCGAGCGTGATCGCCAGCTGGCTGACGGCGCCGACCTTGAACGGCCCCGTGCCGAACGCGCGCACGCCGCTGTAAGGGCTGGCGGCGATCTGCGCCGGAGCCATGCCGGCGAATATGTGCTTGGGAATGATGCCGATACGCAGCGCGGTCGGAAACGATGCGCTCGGCCCTCGCAGGGTGAACACGACCTGGTTTGGACCGCCGGCCGCGACGCCAACCTGGCGCCAGAAATCGGCTCCTGGTTGCTGGTACTCGAGGTCCTGCAGGACGTGAAACGTGAACAGCACGTCGTCCACACCGAACGGCTGGCCGTCGGCCCACTTGACGTCGGTGCGAATGTTGAACGTGTACGCAAGGTGGTCAGTGGAAATTGTCCAATCGGTGGCGAGAAGGCCGATCGCGTTCTGCTGCGAGTCGACGGTCGTCAGGCCCTGGTAAACGACGCTGTCGACGTCTCGCGCGCTGTCGTTCGATTCGAAAAGCGGGTTCAAGACCCCGGCCTGGCCCACGATGGCTTCGACAGCGGTGCCGCCTCGCGCGGGCTTTGGCACAGTCGCAACCGGCTGGCAACCCGTCAGCGCTACCACCGCCGCAAAGGCGGCGGCGATCAGCCTAATGTCGACTGATCCAGATGAGCATGACCGAGCAGACCAGGAAGCCGACGACGAGGACCCAGCTCGTCCAGTAGACCTGGCGCTCGAGTCCGCGACGAGTTCGGTAGCCGCCACCCAGACCGCCGTCGCCACCACCGATCGTGCCGCCCAGGCCTGACGCCTTGGGGGTCTGGATGAGAACCCCCGCTATGAGCAGGACCGCGATCACGGCCTCGGCGAGGGTGAGCGCGCGTTGAAGTTGAGCCATGGGACCCTGAGATTCTACCTAGGCGTGGCGGGGCTAGGACCAGACGCGCCCGAAGCGCTCGTTGATGGCGTCCCAGTTCAGCGTGTTGAACCACGCCGTGACGTAGTCCGCGCGCCGGTTCTGGTACTTGAGGTAATAGGCGTGCTCCCAGACGTCGACGCCCATGATCGGCGTGAGCTCATCCATGTAGGGGCTGTCCTGGTTCGGATAACCCTTGATCGAAAGCTTCCCCTGCCTGTCGGCGACCAACCAGGCCCAGCCGCTGCCGAACTGCCCAACCGCGGTCTTCTGCAGCTGCTCCTTGAACGCGTCATATCCGCCGAAGGCGGTCTTCAGTGCGTCCGCGATGCGTCCGTTCGGTTGGCCGCCGCCGCCCGGACCCATGATCGTCCAGAAGATCGAGTGGTTGGCGTGCCCGCCGGCATTGTTGCGGATCACCGTCCGGATGTCCTCGGGCACCTGTGCCATACCCCACAGCAGGTCTTCGACCGACTTCTTGGCCAGATCCGGGTGCTTCTCGAGCGCCGCGTTCGCGTTGTTCACATACGCCGCGTGGTGCTTGTCGTGATGGATTTCCATCGTCTTCGCGTCGATGTGCGGCTCGAGCGCGTCGAACGGATACGGAAGCGCAGGAAGCTCAAACGCCATGGCGGGAATTCCCCCTTTCTAATCGCGAGCGATTTGCTGCAATTCAGTCTAAGTGGTTGACGATTTCGACCCTGAGGCTTGCGCCTTCACCGCGGCGGCACGGCGCTCGATGTCGGCGGGGTCGCCGAGGTACCGCCACGACGTCGGACGGAAATCGCCGTCGAGCTCGTAAACACGCGGCACACCGGTTGGAATGTCGAGCTCGACGACCTGCTGCTCGGTCAGCCCGTCGAGGTGTTTGACCAGTGCTCGAAGGCTGTTGCCGTGCGCCGAAACCAGCACACATGAATAGAGGAGAAGATCCGGGACGATCGCGTCGTACCAGTACGGAAGCATTCGCTCGACCACGTCCTTGAGGCATTCGGCACTGGGCAAAAGCTCCGGTGGAAGAGCCGCATATCGCGGATCGAACACCGGATGGCGCTTGTCTGAAGGTTCGAGGGCCGGCGGCCGCACGTCATAGCTGCGTCGCCACAACTTGACCTTGTCTTCGCCGTACTGCTCCGCTGTCTGTTTCTTGTTCAGTCCCTGGAGCGCGCCATAGTGCCGTTCGTTCAGGCGCCAGCTGCGCTTGACGGGGATCCAGGACAGTCCCATCTCACCCAGCGCGAGCTCGTTGGTTTGAATCGCGCGGTACAGCAGCGACGTGTGCACGACCTCCGGCCGCAGGCCCGCTTCCTGCATCAACCGGCCGGCTTCGGCGGCCTCCTTGACCCCGCGCTCGCTGAGTGCGACGTCGTGCCAGCCGGTGAAAAGGTTCTCCAGGTTCCACGTGCTCTCGCCATGGCGGAGCAGGATCAACGTTCCCGTACGCCTGGCTTCAGCGATGGCCGTATACCTCTGCCGTGACCTTGACGATCTGCGCGAAATCCTCGGCGTTCAGGCTCGCGCCCCCGACGAGCGCTCCGTCGCACAGCGGCAGCTCGACATACTGCTGCACGTTTTTCGAGTTCACGCTGCCGCCGTACAGGATGCGAACCTTGCGCGCTGCCCCTGCGCCGATCATCTCCCCCACCACGCGGCGGATCAGCCGCATGGTCTTGTACGCGTGCTCAGGATCGGCGTTCTTGCCGGTGCCGATCGCCCAGACTGGCTCGTAGGCGATCACCAGGCGCGCCGAGTCGTCGGCCGAGCAGTTCGCCAACCCGGCCTTGACCTGCGCCGAGACCACCTGGTCGGAGGTGCCGGCGTCATAGTGGTCGGCCAGCTCGCCGACGCACATGATCACGCCAAGCTCGCTCGAAAGCGCCGCGGCCGTCTTCTTCGCGACCATCTCGTCCGTCTCGCCGAGATACAGCCGGCGCTCGGAGTGGCCGACGATCACCCACTGGCACCAGCCCTTGAGCATCGCCGGCGAAACCTCCCCGGTGTATGCCCCGGACATCTCCCAGAAGGTGTCCTGCGCGCCGAGCTTGACGCCCGACTCGGCCAGCACCGCGCCCACGCTCGACAGCCAGACGAATGGCGGAAAGATCGCGACCTCGACACGGTCGGCGTGGCCGCGGGCCACTGAGAGCACACCCCGCACCAGATCGAGCGCGTCGTCCTCATTGGTCGGGTTCATCTTCCAGTTCGCCGCCACGAGCGGCATCCCCGGCGGTCGGCTGCTCACGCTTCCTTCAAGATTGCGATGCCCGGCAGCTTCTTGCCCTCCAGGTACTCGAGGGTCGCGCCGCCGCCTGTCGAGACATGCGAGAAGCGGCCGGCGAGGCCGAGCGAGTCGATGGCCGCCACAGTGTCGCCTCCGCCGACCAGCGTGTAGCCGCCGCATTCGGCGATCGCCTCGCCGAGCGCCTTGGTTCCATCGCTGAAATCCGGTATCTCGGTGACGCCCACTGGGCCGTTCCAGATCACGGTCCCCGCACCGCGAAGGCGGTCGCTGAAAACCGCGACCGATTGGTTGCCGATGTCGAGCGCCATCCAGCCAGGTTCCACCGCATCGGCCGCCATGATGCGGAGGGGTTGGCCGGCCTCCATGCGTCGTGCGCAGACGAGGTCGATCGGAAGCACCAGCTTGTCGCCGGCCTTTTCGGCGACGGCGTTCGCCTCGTCCAGCGCGGTGTCTTCGACGAGGCCCGCACCGGTGGGCCACCCTCGAGCTTTGAAGAACGTGTTCGCCATCGCGCCACCGACCAGCAGCGCGTCAACTTTCTCGAGCAGATTGCGGAGGACTCCCACCTTGGTCGAAACCTTCGCGCCGCCCACGACCGCGATCATCGGCCGGCGCGGTTGATCGAGCGCGCGCCGGAGAGCCTCCAGCTCGGCCTGCATGAGCTCGCCCGCGAAAGCGGGCAGGTAATTCGCGACCCCGACGACCGACGCGTGCGCGCGGTGCGATGCCGCGAAGGCATCATTGACAAAAAGCTCGCCAAGGGAAGCCAGCTCACGAGCGAACTGTGGATCGTTGGCCTCGTCTTCTTTATGGAAGCGGACATTCTCGAGCAGCAGTATCTGGCCGTCGGCGAGCTTTCGGGCCGCCGACTCGGCCGGTTCCCCCACGCAGTCTTCCGCAAACTGAACCTGGCGTTCCACCAGGCGCGCCAGGTGCGCGCCGACCGGACGCAAAGACAGCTCCGGCTCACGATCCTTGGGACGCCCCAGGTGAGACATGACGATGACCCTGGCGCCACGCTGCGCAAGATGCTGCAGCGTGGGCACGACCGCACGGATGCGTGCGTCGTCGGCGATGGAGCCGTTCGACATCGGGACATTCAGGTCCTCACGCACGAGAACGCGCTTGCCCGCGACGTCGACTGAGCTGATCGATGCTTTCAGAGTCTTTCAGCCATGTAGCTCATGAGGTCGACCATGCGGCAGCTGAACCCCCACTCGTTGTCGTACCAGCTCACCACCTTGGCCCATTCGCCACCCAGCATCAGGGTTGACGGCGCGTCGACGATCGACGAGTGCGGGTCGCTCTTGAAGTCCGACGAAACGAGCTCTTCGTGGCTCACGGCCAGGATGCCGCGCAGCTCTCCGCTCGAGGCCTCTTCGAATGCCGCATTGATGTCTTGAGCAGTCGTCGTCTTTGACAGCTCCACAGTGAGGTCGACGACCGAGACGTCGAGAATCGGCACGCGGAACGACATGCCCTGGAACTTGCCTGAAAGCTCCGGCAGGACCTCGGCCACGGCGCGATTGGCTCCCGTCGAGGTCGGGATGATGTTGTCCGCGGCGGCCCGCGCGCGCCGCAGGTCTTTGTGCGGCAGGTCCTGCAGCTTCTGGTCTGCGGTGTAGGCGTGGATCGTCGTCATCATGCCCCGCTCGATCCCAAACGAGTCGTGAAGGACTTTGGCCAGCGGCACGAAGCAGTTCGTGGTGCAGCTCGCGTTCGAGATGACTATGTGCTTCTTCGGGTCGTAGCCCTTGTGGTTGACGCCCATCACGACCGTGTAGTCCTGGTTGGTCGCGGGCGCCGAGATGATGACCTTCTTCGCGCCGCCCTTGTCGATATGGACACGCGCCTTCGTGGCGTCCGTAAACAGCCCGGTTGACTCGACGACGATGTCCACACCCAGGTCCTTCCACGGCAGCTCGGCGGGATCTCTGTGGCTGAGGAACTTGACCACTTTTCCGTCGACATGGATGTCATCGCCTTCCACCTTCACCGCGGGACCAAAGGTGCCAAGCGCGGTGTCGTGTTTGAGCAGGTGGCCGAAAGTCTTGGCATCGCCGATGTCGTTCACGGCGACGATCTCGAAGTCCGGCTTCAGCTCGTTGGCCGCCCGGTAGATGTTGCGACCGATGCGACCGAAGCCGTTGATTCCGACTCTGATGGCCATATGTTGGGAGCTCCTATGAGTGACAGCTAGCGCCGGGGAGGGAACGGCCTAAATGTTATGCGGAGCGGCCTCTGACCCTCGCAGGCTGTCCGTCCCCATTGGGTTGCGCAAGCTGCTGCAGGCGGCGGAGCCGGTGATTGACGGCGGATTTGGAGAGGTTCATCCGGCCGGCCAGCTCGCCCAGGTTGAGCCCCGGGTTCGCGGCGCGCCAGCGCGCCATCTCACGCAGCGCCGGAGGCAGATGCTCCAGCCTTCCTTTGGCCTCGAGCCGTTCGATGGCGGCCGCCTGCCGGAGCCCAGAGCCGATCGTCTTGCCGATGTTCGCGGTCTCGAAGTTGAGACGGCGATTGACCTCTCCGCTCACCTCGCGCACGACGCGGACGTTCTCGAACTCCATCACCGCCCGGCTGGCTCCCATCACCGAGAGCAGCCGCGCGATCGCGTCCCCCTCCTTGACGTAAACGACGTGCTGCGCGCCCCGCTCCATCACACCGGCCTTCACCCCGACGTCATCCGCCATTCGAGCGATGCCGGCCGCCCACGAGGAGGTCGGCGCGACGAACTCGAGGTGATAGCGCGAGGTCGGCGCGTTGACCGAGCCGCATCCTAGGAACAGACCGCGCAGCATCGCCTTGCGGTCGCACGCGGCGTCGGGGATGACGCGCGAGGGCGGCTGCGTGAAGGCTGCGGTGAGCTCCTGCGGAATCGTCAGCTCGATGAAGAACGACATGCGTTTTCGAGTCCTGACCGCCTGGTACTTAGCTTCCATGTGTCCGACCGCGCGGCCAAGCCGCACGACCTTTCGGGCCACCGCGTTTCGCAGGAGCGAGAAGTAGGCGGAGCGTCCACGTGGGCTGGACAGCAATCGCGCCCGCGAGCCGAAATAGATGCCGAGCAGCTCACTGAGCTGACAGCAGGGCCGCGCCGGCAAGAGCCCGGCTAACTCGTTCTTGACATCCGCCGAGAACGAAATGGCACGCCTCCCCGAAGGTGATGCCCAACCCCTGACCGAAGCAGTCTAGCAACCCTCACCAAAGACATAATCAGGTCCTTCAACACGCGCACATCCCCACCACCTCACAAGCTGCTCGCGCTGTACCACACGATGGTGATGGCGCGCGCAATCGACCGGCGCCTCTGGACCCTGAGTCAACTCGGAGGGGTCCTCCCCATTCATGGGGAGGTGGCCGCTGCCCGAAGGGCACCGGCCGGAGGGGCCGACACAGGCAGAGAGACTGGTGTTGGCCGCTCCACGGGCTTCGAAGCCGTCCAGGTCGCCGCCGCCGCCGCGCTGAGGCCCGGCCTGGACTGGGTGGTCCCCAGTCATCGCGACCTCGCGCTGTGTCTCGCCATGGGCACCTCACCGCTCGACGTGATGCTGGCCACCTTGGGCCGGGGATCCGACCAGACCTCCGCTGGGCGGCAGGAGCCGGGCTCGTTCGGGTCGAGGCGGGCGCGGATCATCACCACGTCGGCGCTGACGGGCGCCCAGATCCCCCACGCCGCCGGCATCGCCTACGCCAGCAAGATCAATGGTCTCGACGAGGTCACGCTGGCGTCGATCGGGGAGCGCGGAACCGACACCGGCGACTGGCACGAGGGAATCAACTTCGCAGCAGTCCACCGCCTGCCGCTGGTGTGTCTTGTCCAGAACGACGCGCCGCGGGCCACCGCGCCGCCCGGGCAGGTCGCCATCGACCTCATCGCCAAGCGAGCTGACGGATACGGCATAGCGGCGGAAAGCATCGACGGCGGGGACTTCGACGTCTCGTTTGACGCCCTGTGCCGGGCGGTG
>VBKD01000214.1 GCA_005888075.1 Chloroflexota bacterium | reverse complement strand
TTCGCTTCGGCCTTAGGCTTCGGTGCGGCTTTGGGTCGGGCCGGTGCGGCCGCCTTCTCTTCCACGCTGCCGGTCGCGGTTCGGGTGCGGCGCGGCGCGGCCTGCGTCGCTGCCTCAGGTGTCGGAACCTCGATCTGCGTGGCCTGCGGCGTGGGCACCGCTTCGATGACCTCGGCTTGCGGGGTGACGACCTCAGCGATCGGCTGAGGCTCTTCCGCGACCGGGGCGAGCTGGCGCAGCTTGGCCGGCGTGATCTGGTCCTTGTAGATCCAGACTTTGACGCCGATCGCGCCGAAGGTCGTCTTCGCGGTGGCACGGCCGAACATGATGTCCGCGCGCAGCGTGTGCAGCGGAACGCGGCCCTCGCGATCCCACTCGCGGCGGGCCATCTCGGCGCCGCGCAAGCGTCCACCTGCATAGATGCGCACGCCCTTGGCGCCGGCGCGCATGGTGCGCAGGATCGCCTGCTTCATCGCGCGCTTGTAGCTGATTCGGCGCTCGATCTGCGACGCGATGTTCTCGGACACGAGCTGCGCGTCGAGCTCGGGCTGCTTGATCTCCTGGATCGAGATGCGAACCCGGTTGCCGAACCGCTTCTCGAGGTCTTCGCGCAGCTGGTCGACCGACGACCCACCCTTGCCGATGACGATTCCAGGCTTGGCGGTGTGGATGGTCACCGTGAGCTGAGCGTTAGATGACCGCTCGGTCTCGATCTTCGCGATGCCCGCGTTGCGCAGCCGCGCGAGGATGATGCGGCGCATCTCGAGGTCCTCGTGGAGCATCTTCGTGTAGTCCTTGGGGTTGGCGAACCAATTCGCCTCCCAGGGACGAAACACGCCAAGTCGGAATGCGTTCGGGTGAACTTTATGACCCAAGCTACCTGGCCCCCTCTGTGCGGTCTTCGACGACTGCCGTGATGTGGCAGGTCCGATGGAAATACTCGTGCGCCATGCTGCGGCTCACGGGGCGGCGGCGCTTGAACGTCGGCCCTTCGTCGATGAGCAGCTGCTTGAGCACGAGGTCGTCGCGGTTCAGGTTGAAGTTGTGCTCGGCGTTCGCCGCGGCGGACTTGATGGCCTTGGCCACGTCGCGCGCCGCATGCTTGGGCGAAAACTCGAGGTACGCGAGAGCTTCCGTCACCTTCATACCTTTGACGGAGTCAGCGACCAACCGCGCTTTGCGCGGGGTCCTGCGGACAAATCTCTGCACTGCGGAAACTTCCATCGTTGCCAACTATTTCCCTACTTAACCGTCGTCGTCTTTTCGGTGTGCGTGCCATGGCCGCGGAAGTGACGTGTCGGCGCGAACTCGCCCAACCGGTGGCCGACCATGTTCTCGCTGATAAATACGGGCACGTGTTTCCGGCCGTCGTGGACGGCGATGGTGTGGCCGACCATATCGGGATAGATGACCGACGCGCGCGCCCAGGTGCGGATCACCTTTTTGTCGCGCGTGAGGTTCATCTTCTCGACCTTGTCTCTGAGCGATGGGCTGATGAACGGGCCCTTCTTGGTTGAACGTGACACTTACTTCTTGCGTCCTTTCTTCTCGCGGCGGCGAATGATGAGCTTGGCCGATGCCTTGTTCCTCTTGCGGGTTCGGTAACCGAGCGCAGGCTTGCCCCACGGCGTCTTGGGGTTGCCACCTGGGCCCGTCTTGCCCTCTCCACCACCATGCGGATGGTCGCGAGGGTTCATGGTCGAGCCGCGGACTTCGGGGCGCTGGCCCAACCAGCGGCCGCGGCCTGCTTTGCCGCCGGACTCGTTCTCGTGCTCGATATTACCGACTTGGCCGATGGTGGCCTGGCAGCGCACGTGGATGCGTCGCAGCTCG
>VBKD01000213.1 GCA_005888075.1 Chloroflexota bacterium | reverse complement strand
GTCACGCCGTAGACAGGCTAACGTTCTTGTGACGTGCAGACGGTCAAAGGAGCTGATCTGGAGTCGAAAGTTGATGAGCTCCTTGCCGCCATCGAGCGAGAGAGCGTACCGCTCGAGGTCACGGCCCACTCCGTGCGTGGCGAACCGATCGCATTTGCCGAGGCGATGCGCGGTGACTTCAAGCCGTTCAAGGTGGGCGACCGGTGGGGGCCGCCCTGGAGCACGACGTGGTTCCACGTGCGTGGTCGAGTACCCGAGGAGTGGCACGGCCAGAGAGTGGTCGCGAGCTTTGACATCGGCTTCGAAGGCGGCCACACCGGTTTCACCTGCGAGGCGCTGGCGTGGAAGGACGGCAAACCCTGGCGCGCAATAGACCCGAATCACCGCTGGCTGCCCATTGCATCCACGGAGGTCGATTTCTATGTCGAGGCGGCGGCCAACCCGAAGGCCGAGGTCTCGGGGCCAGACGATGCCCCCTCGATGATCGCTCTGCGCGAATCCCCTGACCCGGCATTCGTTTTCCGCCGGGCCGACCTGAGCATCCAGGACCAGGCCGCCCGCAAGCTTGCGCTGGATTTCAAGGTCCTGTCTGAGCTTGCGCTCGCGCTGCCTGACGGCGACAGGCGCTCGCAGATCCTGGAGGCATTGGATCGCTTTGCCCAAAGCGGCGATCCCTCACAGCTGGAAGCCGCGCTGTCGAAACCCAGCACATCCAAGCACATGATCAGCGCTGTCGGACACGCCCACATTGACACCGCATGGCTGTGGCCGATGCGGGAGACGCGCCGCAAGTGTGCGCGCACATTCTCGACCGCGCTCGCGCTGATGGACGAATACCCGGACTATCGATTCGCGTGCTCGCAGCCGGCGCAATACGCATGGATGAAAGAGTCGTACCCGAGCATCTTCGAGGGCATCCGGCAGAAGGTCGCCGCGGGTCAGTGGGAGCCGGTGGGCTCGATGTGGGTCGAGGCTGACTGCAATCTACCCTCAGGAGAGGCGCTGGTCCGGCAGTTCCTTCATGGCAAACGCTTCTTCATGCAGGAATTCGGCGTCGAGACCCGCGAGCTCTGGCTGCCCGACGTCTTCGGCTACCCGGGGTCGCTGCCCCAGCTGATCGTCGAGTCGGGCGGCGAATACTTCTTGACTCAGAAGCTCTCGTGGAACGACACGAACAAACCCGCCCATCACACGTTCGTGTGGGAGGGAATCGACGGGACCGGGGTCTTCACGCACTTTCCGCCGGCAGACACGTACAACGGCAGCTTCAGCGCGGGTGAAATCGTGCGGAGCGCGGCCGACTTCAAGGATGACAAGCGCTCCTCCTACTCCATGTATCTGTACGGATGGGGAGATGGGGGCGGCGGCCCCGAGCCGGACATGATCGAATCCGCGCGCAGGCTTCACAGCCTCGACGGCGCGCCGCGGGTCGAGCTCGCGCGGGCTTCTGACTTCTTTCCTCGCGCCAAAGCAGAAGCCCGAGACCTGACGACATGGGTGGGCGAGCTGTACTTCGAGCTCCACCGCGGCACCTACACGACACAGGCCCGCACCAAAAAGCTCAACCGCCGCGCCGAGCAGGCATTGCGCGAGTCGGAGGTGTGGTCCGTGGCCGCCGGTGACGCATATCCGGCCGCCGAGCTCGATTCAGCCTGGAAGCAGCTGCTGATCAACCAGTTCCACGACGTCCTTCCGGGCTCGAGCATCGATTGGGTCTATGAGGACGCCGAACGCGAGCTCGAGGAGGTAGTCGAGGTCGCCGGCGGAATCACGGCTTCGGCTCAATCGAAAGTCGCCGGCGCTGGAAACAACCTCGTTGTCTTCAACGTCAACTCGCATGCCCGGCGCGAAGTTGTCGAGCTCGACGGACAGCAGGTGCTCGTGGAGGCTCCAAGCTGCGGCTGGGCTTCAATCGATGCCTCCTCGCCAGGGCGGCCGGATTCGATTTCAGTCTCGGATCGGGCCATGGAAAACCGCCTGGTTCGCGTGACGTGGGATGAGCAGGGGCTGCTCACGTCGATCTACGACAAGGAAGCGAACCGAGAGGTTCTCGCAGCCGGTTCTCGTGGCAATCTGCTTCAGCTGCACGACGACCACCCCAAGAACTGGGACGCGTGGGACGTCGACGCCGATTACCGCGACAACGTCAAGGACATCGTCGCGCTCAGCCGAGCCACCGTTGAAATGGACGGTCCGCTGCGAGCGGCGGTGCGATTTACGCGCGAGTTCGGCTCGTCAAGGCTGGAACAGCGCATGGTGCTCGACGCGGGTTCGAGGGTGATTCGATTCGAAACCGATGTTGACTGGCAGGAAGAGCACAAGTTCCTCAAAGTCGCATTTCCTGTTGCGGTTCGCTCGCCGCGAGCAACTTACGAGATCCAGTTCGGGCACCGCTGCTCAACGATTGCAAATACGGCTACGACATCTTCGGTTCGGTCATGCGGCTCTCGTTGCTGCGCTCGCCTACCCATCCCGATCCCACGGCGGACCGCGGTAAGCACCGCTTCACCTACGCGCTCATGCCACACGTTGGTGACTTCCGCGAGGCTGGCGTGATCGCGGCGGCCGAGGATCTCAACGCCCCGTTGCGTTTGGTCCGTGGCGGAGTCGCCACGGGGGAGCGCCGGTCGTTGATCGAGGTCGACTCGCCGCAGGTCGTGGTCGAGGCGATCAAGCGGGCCGAGGACTCCGACGCCGTGATCGTTCGCCTGTACGAAGCGTGGGGCGGGCGGTGCCGAGCGCGCATACGTACCTCCCTGCCGGTGACCCAAGCATTCCTCTGTGACCTGCTCGAACGAAACCGTGAGGAAATCTCCATTCACGACGGTCAGCTGGAGCTCGAGCTCGAGCCTTTCAAGATCCTGACGCTGAAGCTAGCTCCCTGACCTTTTCTCGGGCCGGCCACCATGCCGAGATCGCGAGAGCGACCAGCAGACCGGCCTCGAACAGCGTCCACCTGTTGAGCCGCAAAGCAAGGCTGGTGCTGTTGACGTAAGGAGTGGCGATGAGCCACCCCGCCGCTAGGGGGACCCGCCACAGCAGCGCCCTCCGTTCCTCCCAGACGATCCACGCCGCGGCGCTGAAGAGACAGAGATCTGAGCCGTGGAGATAAGGCACGACGAGCAACGACCCTAGCGCTCCGACCGCGATCGCGAGGCCGGGCGATTGACGAAAGCGAAATGCAGTCACAAGAGTTGCCGCCGTGATGACCACGCGCAGCATTAGGGCCGCCGTCCCGCCGACGCCAAAGGCTCCCTCCAGGGTGAGGTTGCCGGCCCCTTCCGGCAGGCTTCCCGTCAGCAGATTCAAATACGTGGTGACACCGCCGATGCCCATGCTCACGAGAGCCACGGCTGCGATCAGCACGCCGGCGGCTGCCCAGGTGGCGAAGATTCGATACCTACCGGCGACCAGGAGCGCAATCGGGACCAAAAATGCGGTGTTGGGCTTCAAGTACAGCAGCGTCAAGGCGAGGCCCGCCCCCACATCGCGGCGCTCGCGGGCCAAGCGTGTCGCCATCACCGCTCCGGCTGCGATCAGAGGCGACACCTGCCCAAGATTCACCGCGTGAAGCGCCCACCACGGCGCGATTGCGGCGGCGGCAATGACCCATCGCATCAGCCCCCGACTGCGAGACGCCCAAACCAGGGCAAACGCGAACACACCGAGGGTCAACGCGGCCCAGATCCAGTAGGCGGTCCAGTAGGGAAGCAGCGTCAGGGGCGTGGTCAACCACGCATCGGTCGGTGGGCTGAGGAACGGCTGCGCGATCTGGTCCGGCACGAGCTGCTTCTGGGCTGCGGCAACCAGGTTCTGGTCGTAGATAAGCCCCCATCCCTGATGCACGCCGACGGTCGCCGCTGCCAGGTAAGTGTGGAAGTCGATCCCGATCGGCTCATAGCGGTTCAGGACATCAAGCGCCAGGGCGACCAACGCCAACGCGAGCCCTAACGGCTCCCAGAGGCGCCTAGAGATTCTTCAACTCCACGATCCTTCCGCCGTCGGCGGAGGCATACGCCGCCAGGATGACCTTGAGGACCTTGACGCCCTCGACCTCAGTGTTGAGCGGCCGCCGGCCCTCTTGCAGACAGGTGATGAAGTCGGCCACCTCGAGGGAATACGTGTCAGGTTCAACGTCGCCGGATTCCTGGACCAGGATCGGCTCGCCGCCCCGGGGCTTGTAATGCAGAGAACGCCCATTGCTCCACAGGCTTCCTGCTTCGCCTGCCACAGAGAATCTCTCCGTGCCGCCGGGCGCTTCGTAAGCCCAGCTTGTGACGATGTTGCCAACCGTGCCGTCGGCGAACTTCACCAACACCTGCGCCGAGTCCTCGCCTTCGAGGAACTCCATGCGGTGCCGGCTGAGCATTGCGGCCACCTCCACCGGCTCGCTGTCGATGAGGTGAAGCAGCAGGTAGGTCGGGTGGTATCCGGTGTCGATGAGCTCACCACCGCCGCTTGTCGCGCGTCGAGCGCGCCACCCAAGCCTGTCTGCGGCGATCGTGAGGGCGAATATATCCGTGGTGCGCGCGGTGTACACCTTGCCCAACTTGCCTTGGCGGATCAGCGTGCGTGCAGGAGCAACGGCCGGCAAGAACAGTTGATTGTGGGCGCACATCAGGGTGATGCCTGCGGCACTGACCGCATGTGTCACCGCGTCCGCCTCCTCAAGGGTCAGGCAAAGCGGCTTCTCGCACAGAACGTGCTTTCCTGCCGCGGCCGCCGCAAGGATGGCGTCTTTGTGTAGGTGATGCGGCAGGCAGATGTCGATCGCGTCTATTGGCGAGGAAGCGATCATGTCCCGGTAATCGGTGAAGACCTGGGCGCTCACCTGCTCGGCATACCGCTGGGCACGCTGAGCGTCAACGTCTGCGATTGCGGTGACCCGCGCGCGATCCGCAACCTGCAAGTAGCCGCGAATGTGCGCGCCGGCGATCTCGCCGGCGCCGATGATGCCCACATTGATCCGTTCGTCCTGGCCCATGAACGTGGATTCTCGCCGCAACTGTACTTCGAGTGGGAACGTTTGCCGGCGAGGCGGTGCGCCTGATTGAACCTCTGCCCTAGGCTCGGCGCCGGTGCTCGGCGATCACATCGTCGATGACCTGTCTGCTCCTCTCGGCTTCGTCAGTTGGTTGCCCTTGGGCGTGGACGAGCGTGATCAAGGCCTTCCACAGCGCCCAGCCACGGCCCCGCGCCCAGGTCGCGCCGTCCAGCGGGAGGCCTGCCCGGAAGGTGTCGCGGCTCTCCCCGAAGAAGAACGTCCACGCGATGGTCACGTCGCAGGCGGGATCGCCCACCGCCAAGCATCCGAAGTCGATGACGGCCCTCAGACGACCATGGTCTACGAGCAGGTTGTCGGGGCTGACGTCTCCGTGGACCCAGACCGGGGAGCCCTTCCACGTCGCCGCGAGAGCTGCTTCCCATACCTCTGTGGCCGCGGCTGTGTCGATCTCGTCGTTCAGGGCGGCGATAGCGCCTCGAGTCTCGGCGTCGTAGGTAGATAGCGGACCGCCACGAAAGAAGCTGTGCGGTCCAGGCGCCGGGCCTCCGGACGGATCGATGCGGTACAGGGCGACGAGAAACTCGGCCAGGTCACTCGCAAATCGGCCGAGATCCGCAATTAGGTCGATGGATGCGGGGCTGCCTTCGAGCCATCGGTAGATGGACCACGGCCGCGCGTAGTCGTAGGCAGGTGCGCCCTTCGCCAGCGGCTGCGGGATTGGAAGGGGAAGGTGCGGAGCGAGAATGGGCAACCATCGCTGCTCCTTGTCCACCTGGGCCACGTATCGCTCGGCGCTCGGTAGTCGCACCGCCATCTCCTCGCCGAGGCGGAAGGTGATGTTGTCGTTCCCGTCCAACCCAACCGGCGTGATTGCAAG
>VBKD01000212.1 GCA_005888075.1 Chloroflexota bacterium | reverse complement strand
GCGACTGTGGATGAAATCCTCGAGCTCTTTCTCGTACTGGTAGGCATACCGGTCCGGTTCGTAACGCATGACCCTCCGCTGCTGGATGAAATCGATGAACGCCTCCTCGGTGTCGCGCGCGGCACGAAAACCAAGCAACCGCGCGGCCTTGGCCGTGGACAGGGAGCGTCCCCAACGCAGCAGGTCGAGGAGCTGGGAGGTGAGGAAAGCAATCCCGGTTTGCCGGATCGCAAGAGCGGCGAGACCGAGGGCAGCCGGTGGGAGCAGGGGCGCATGCAGCTTTCCCGCGGCGCTCAGCAGGCTGGACAGCGGCACCGCGCCCGGCGGCGCGATGTTGTAGGCGCCGGGGGGGCCTTTCTTTGTCGCGAGGAGCAGGGCCTCGACGCAGTCGTCGCGATGGATGAGCTGCAGATGCGGGTCGCTGCCGATCACCGTCGGCACCACCTCGAGGTCGAGGTAGCGTGCAAGGGGCGAAGGGTCCTGGGGATCAAGGCTGTTGCTGAAACGGAGCGTGAGGATTGTGATGTCCGGATTGCGGACGGCGAAGTCGCTCACGTACGACTCGACCTCCACTATGTCGCGCACGAAATCATGTCGGGAGCTGGAGTCGAGGCGACTGTCCTCCCGAATGTTTGCGGGCATGTCCTTCCGGGACCCATAAACGTGGCCTGATGACTTCAGGATGAAGCGGCGAACGGGGCTGCCCTGGCCCGCGCACCCCGCGAGGAGGTTGAGCGTGCTTGCCGATCAGCGAATGACGAATGTCAAGCTTCAGGTAGTCGGCGCGGCCGAGGTCATAACGCGGCTCGCGGATGTCGATGCCGATCACCTCGGCGACATCCGGGTCCTCGACCAGGCGCTGGACGAGCAGGGCACCCCACCATCGGGCCACGCCGGTAACGAGAATTCTTCTCTTTTTGGGCACTCCTAACCTCAGGCTCCCCTGAAGGGGGAGGACTCCCTATCAGTCGATCAGTATGTCCTTTTGATCACATCGCGCTCCATCTGGGTAACCGCTCTGGACACTATCTCCAGGAGCGGCGACTTGGCCTGGCGCAGCGCGAATTCCAGCTGGCGAAGCAGCGAGTACACGGACTTCATCGCCTTGATGGCGTCGCCGATGTCGACGTTCGAAGGAGTCGGAATCCTGTCGAGCGGCTCACCGGTCGCCCATCGGTAGGCGAAATCGATGTAGTCATGAGACGGCGACCGAAGGTTGGGCTCGTCAAGGTCTCGTTCCATGTCGGCGAAGCGGAAATAAAGGGAGCGGATCATCCGCGCCGTCTGCGCCACGGCCGGCGTCGGGTAGCGTCGTGGCCCTCGCGCCTGCCGGTCCCCGCGCCGCTCTCGATCCTCGGCGGCCAGCATCACGATGACGGCGCACAGCTCCTCGGGCGTCAGTCCCTCGAACCATCCGAGCCATACCGCCTCGGCGACCAGGATGGTGTTCTCGCCGTAGATGCGAGCCGCGAACAAGCCTTTGTCGGTCGGCTTGTTGCTCGCTAGAAACCCGGTCTCGGTGAGGATCTTGGAGAGGCGGCGCAGCTTGCGCGCGTACTCATCCATCTGGCCGCTCACTTCGTGCTGCCCTTTCTCGAGCTCCTGCTGCAGCGCGCGTATCTCGCCGTACCTCTGGAGGAGCTCGCCGAAGCGCGTCGACCGAACGACCTTGAGCTTGCGCTGGCGCTCGAGCAGTCCCTTCGCTTCGATCTCGAGTCGCTGCGCCACGCGCGTGGCCGGTCCCATGGCGCGAGTCCGTCGCCCTCTCCTGCCGCGTCTTTCTGCTCCGCCTTCGCGGCGCAGGCGCCTAAGCTCGATGCGGATCGCGCGCCGGCGGTCCTCGAGCTTGAAATACTGCGCCACGTCTTCGATCGAGACATCCGGGTCGTCCCACATTCGCCGGGCGTCGGCCAGCTGCTCGCGGACGTTGGCCAAGCGCTCACCGGTCTGGGACGCGGCCAGCCGTTTTTGATACTGGCCGAAGGAACGCTGCATCAGGGCTTCGGCTTCCTCCGGCGTGTAGACCCGCAGCAGGTTGAGGGCCATGTTGTAGCTCGGCAGGAACTTCGACTCGACCACCAGCGTGGGTCCCATCGCGACCTCGTAGATGGTTCCGACCTCGACGTCCGACTCTTTGAGGATCACGCCGTGCCCGATGACGTCGATGCCTCGCCGTCCCGCGCGTCCCATGAGCTGCGTGAGCTCGCCCGTGGTCAGGTTGGAGAAGTTCACCCCGTCGAACTTTGTGAACGAGGAAACCACCACGCCGCGCGCCGGCATGTTGATGCCGAGCGACAGCGTCTCGGTGGCGAACACGACCTTGATCAGTCCGCGCTGAAACAGCTCCTCGACCATCTCCTTGTGGTAAGGCAGCAGCCCCGCGTGGTGCTCGGCGAGACCGCGGCGCAGCAAGCGTGCGTCGACCATGCGCCGGAACAGTGCTTCCTCATCCTTGTCGGTGAGTCCCTGCAGACGTTCGGCGGCGACGCGGTCGATCGCCTCCTTTTCAGCCGCGGTGGTCAGGTCGAGCTCGTGGTACGAGCAGCGCTGCAACGCCTCACGACACCCGCGCCTCGAGAAGATGAAGTAGATCGCCGGGAGCATGTCGAGGGCACGAAGCTCCTGGATGACATGCAGCAGATCGTTGGAGGGCAGGCCGCGATACCGGCCGATACGGTAGGACGCCTCCTCCTCCTGCGCGGCCCTGCTCCACGTCCGCTGATCGATTCCACCGTCCTCTTTGAACAAGGGCAGGAATCGGTTGTTGATGGCCAGCCACATCTTCAGCTCGACAGGCCGCACGTCGTGGAAGACGGTTTCCATGCCGCCACGGTTCTCCGCCATCCATTCCGCGATCTCTCGGTAGTTGCCGATGGTCGCGGACAGGCCGACGAGCTTGATGGACGGTGGCGCCTGGATCACGATCTCTTCCCAGACCGAACCGCGCGGGTAGTCGTCGATGTAGTGGACTTCGTCGAGCACGACGTATCGAACGAGGTCGAGGCGGCCAGGGTCTTCGTAAATGAGGTTCCGCAAGATCTCGGTCGTCATCACGACCACGGGGGCGTCGTCGTTGATGGTGTTCTCACCGGTGACCAGGCCGACCGTCGCATCGCCATAGGCCTGGACGAAGTCGTGGTACTTCTGGTTGCTGAGCGCCTTGAGAGGTGTCGTGTACAGGACTTTCGCGCCATCCTTCAGCGCTCGGAAAATCGCGTACTCGGCGACGATCGTCTTGCCGCTCGAGGTCGGCGCGCTGACGAGGACGCCTCCTGGCTGGCGCTCGAGCTTGTCGATCGCCTCGCGTTGGAACGCATCGAGCCGGAAGGGCAGCGTGGCTTCGAATTCGTCGACCAGCGTGTCGATGGCCTTCACAGCTTCACCAGCTCCGTGGAAACGTCGGTGATGCGCGAGCCGTCGCTGTGCGACTCGATGTACCTGAGAGCGGCCGCGAGCATCTCGTCCGCGTGCCGGCCGTCGCCGCTGACGGTGGTGACGGCGATCTCGGCCAGCTGCCAGCGATCGAGCTCTCCGACCTCCGCGGCGGCGACCTTCAACTCCTGTCGCAAACGTCGAAGCAATCCGCTGATGACCTGACGCTTCGATTTGAGCGATCCGCTTTCAGGCAAATGCAAGACGACGCGGAGCAGGCCGATGGTCAGGGGCGAAGACATCCATCAGCTAGATTAGGTCCGTGAAGGCGGAGGCATCTGATCTCCAGGACATCGGGCGAGACCTGGTGAAGGCTTCGTATTTGAAAGGCGATTTCGTCCTTCGCTCCGGCAGGCGTTCAAATCGGTACTTCGACAAGTTCCTGTTCGAGACTGAACCTGCGCTCCTCAAGCGAATCGGCAAGCACCTCGCCGAGCTCGTGCCGAAGGAAACGCAAAGACTCGCGGCTCCGGAGCTTGGCGCCGTGTTGCTGGGCGGCGCGGTTTCGATGGAGACTGGATTGCCCCTGATCCTGGTGCGCAAAGAGCCCAAGGGTTATGGAACGGCGAAGCAGCTGGAGGGTCGTCTCGAGGCGGGCGAGAAGGTGACGGTGATCGAGGATGTCGTCACGACCGGCGGCGACTCCCTGCGGTCCGTGCAGGTGTTGCGAGAAGCAGGCCTGGACGTCATCCACCTGGTGGTCGTGCTGGATCGCGGCGAAGGCGGTGAGGACAACATCCGCGGGGCGGGGATTCCTTACTCGCCACTCTTCCGCATTGAAGACCTAGAACTTGACTGAGCCTGAGCTGCGGCAGGAGCTCCTCGGCGGATCTTCGGCGCCAATGCGGCCCAACTGCGTTGTTGCGGCCTCCGCTCCTCGCT
>VBKD01000211.1 GCA_005888075.1 Chloroflexota bacterium | reverse complement strand
CAGCCGCAACGCGGCGATGAGGTCTCGGCGCCGCCGGCCGTCGAACTCGACCTCATGCACGTACATCGAGGGTGGGTCCTCGTTGAGGATCCCGCCGTCCAGCCACTTCTCGAAGGTGGCGGCGGCGCCCGCGTAATCCGAGCCCGGCCGCGTGAGGCGGGTCACGTTGTACGGCGACATCGCCTGGAAGCGCTGCACCTCGGCGTCGGAGATCACGTCGTAAGGCGGTGCGATGAGCGTGCTGGGATCACCGGCCCGGGCCAGGTAATAGCGAATACCCGGCAGGGCGCGGACGTCAGCCGTCGGAGGTTCCGCCCAGCTCGACGTACCTGAGATCCGACATCCCAACGACCTCGCGCAGGCGCTCCAGCACGTCCTGCGAAACGCGATCGTCGACGGCCAGGATCATCATGGCGCTCCCGCGCGGCGCGTCCCGGCCGACCTGCATGCTCGCGATGTTTACGTCGTGCTCGCCTAGGATCGTGCCGACACGACCGACCACGCCCGGCCGGTCCTCGTGGCGGCTGACGAGAAAGCGTCCGTCGGGCACCAGGTCGACTCGGAATGAATCGATCCTGACGGCACGCGGCTCGCCCATCAGGACGGTGCCCGCGATGTCATGCGCCTGCAGGCGGACGGTGACCAGACTGGCATAGCTCCCCTTGGCGCGAGTCCTCCGCTCGACCAGCGTGATACCCCGATTCGCCGCTATGAGGCGAGCGTTCACCGCGTTGATCCGATCCTCGGTGAATGGCTGCAGGAATCCTTTGATGGCGGATGCCACGAGGAGGTTGATATCGTGCTCCGCCACCTCTCCCTCGAAGTCGAGCTCGATGCTGCTGACACGACCGCCGAACAGCTGCCCATGCAACGCCGCGAGTCGCTCGGTCAAATCGGCGAACGGTCGCACGAACGCGAGCTCCTCGGGGGGCAGGGCAGGAGCGTTGACGGCAAATCTCGGAAGATCTCCCGCGAGCACCGCGGCCACCTCTTCTGCAACGTCGAACGCGACGGACACCTGCGCTTCGACAGTCGAGGCCCCGATGTGCGGCGTGGTGACCAGGTTGGACAGCGTCAGCAACGGGTTCTCGCCTGGCGGCTCGTTTTCGAAAACGTCGATGGCCGCCGCCGCGATTCGGCCTGAGCTGAGCGCCTGGAAGAGATCCGCCTCGTTCACGATCCCGCCGCGCGCGGTGTTGACGAGGCGGGCGGTCGGCTTCATGAGCGCCAGCTCGGACGAGCCGATGAGGTTCCGATTGGCGTCGACCAGCGGCACATGGACCGTGATGAAGTCGGCGCGCTCGAGCAGCTCCTTGAGCGCGACCAGCTGCACGTTGAAGAGCTCCGCGCGCTCGACGGATACCACCGGGTCGTACGCGATGACCTCCATCTCCAGACCGTGCGCGCGTTTTGCGACCTCCGAGCCGACGTTGCCGAGGCCGATGACGCCGAGCGTCTTGCCGCGGATCTCTGTGCCGATGAACTTCGAGCGCGTCCATTCGCCGCGCTTGACCGACGCATCAGCCTGCGCGACCCACCGCGCGACCGCGAAAAGCAGAGCAACCGTGTGCTCGGCAGCCGCGACGATGTTGCCGCGCGGCGCGTTCACGACCAGGATGCCCTTGCGAGTTGCGGCGGGTACGTCGATGTTGTCGACTCCAACACCCGCCCGGCCGACGACGCGCAGCTTGCGTCCCGCCTCGAGCACCGGCTCCGTCACCCGCGTCTCGCTGCGCACGACAAGAGCGTCGAAGTCCGGGATCTGTCTGATCAGCTCCGCCTCGGGGAGCTTGCTCACGACCGTCACTTCGCCCGCTCGGCGCAGGCGCTCGAGGCCGTCCTCGGCCAGTGGGTCGGCGACGAGGATCCTCGGCAAGGCCTGAGCCCTACCGGGCCGCGGCCGCGACGCCCTGCAGTGAAGACGTGACGGCCGCGACGCCGCGTCCGTCGGATGGCGCGATATCGAGCTCTTCGAGCGCCTGCTCGATGGCCCAGATCACCTGGACCACGTCGCCTTCGGCGACCGCGCCGAGGTGCCCGACGCGGACCATCTTGCCGCTCATCTTGCCCTGGCCGCCCGCGATGACCACGCCGTACTTGTCGTGCAGCGCCCTGCGCAGCGCAGCGACGTCGAGGCCCGCAGGTGGCACCGCCGAGGTCACCGTGTTCGATCGGTAGCCGTCCAGCGCGAAGAGCTGGAAGCCGAGCGCTTGCAGACCTGACTGAGTCGCCCGCGCCAGGCGCGCGTGCCGCGAGTAGACATTGTCGATGCCTTCTTCCTCGATCATCCGAAGGCCTTCCTGCAGGGCGAAGGCGACGCTCACCGCGGGGGTGAAAGGCGTCATGCCCTTGTCGGCCCAGGTCTTGGCTTCCTTCCAGTCGAAGTAAAAGCGGGGGGAGCGGGCTTTCGCCTGCTGCGCCCATGCACGCTCGCTGATGGTCACCAGCGCGATGCCCGGAGGCGCCATCCAGCCCTTCTGTGAACCGCTCACGGCGACATCGATGCCCCAGGCGTCGGTCTCGATGGCGATCGAGCTGATAGAGCTGACGCCGTCGACGACAACGATGCGTCCGGCGTCTCGGGCCACGCGCGCCAGGTGCTGAAGCGGGTTGGTGAGACCAGTCGACGTCTCGTTGTGGGTGAGCAAGACCACGTTGGCCTTGGGGTGGCCCGCGAGCACGTGAGCCAGGTCGTCGGGATCGACAGGCTGACCCCACTCGGCCTCGAGCCGGGTCACATCGGCGCCGTATGCGGATGCGAGCGCCGCAAAACGCTCGCCGAAGTTGCCGCACAGCGCGCAAACCACCTCGTCGCCTGGAGACACGAGGTTCGCGACGGCGGACTCGAGCCCTCCGGTGCCGGACGCCGTCAGTAGAACGAGGTCGTTGCCGGTCTTGAAGACTCGCTTCGCGCCGGACGTGATCTCCGACAAGACCTCGGCGAACTCCGGTCCCCGGTGATCGATCATCGGCCGGCTCATGCTCCGGACGACGCGCTCGGGCAGCGGCGTGGGGCCGGG
>VBKD01000197.1 GCA_005888075.1 Chloroflexota bacterium | reverse complement strand
GCGACCGCAGGATCCAGCACATCGTGGAGAAGCCCGACGTGCCGCCGAGCGACTTCGCGGTCACCGGCGTGTACTTCTACGACGAGACCGTCTGGAAGGTGATCCCTGACCTGAAGCCGTCAGGACGCGGTGAGCTCGAGATCACAGACGTCAACAACTGGTATGTCAGCCACGGCCTCATGCAGTACGACGTCCTCGATGGTTTTTGGGGCGACGCGGGCGAATCGATCCAGGCCTACTACTCGGTGCAGGACTTTGTGCGCTCGCGAGGCGCCAACCACACGTCATAGAGTTACCCACTGACGAATGAGCATCGAAGGCGTGGTGTTGAAAGAGCTCGTCACGCATGACGACGAGCGCGGCTTCTTTCGCGAGGTGATTCGAGAGACCGACGAGTTCTTCGATCACTTCGGGCAGTGGAGCCACTCGCTGATGTATCCCGGCACGGCCAAGGCGTGGCACATCCACATGCGCCAGACGGACTGGTGGTACGCGATCGGCGCGCTCAAGGTCGCCCTCTACGACACGCGCGACGACTCGCCGACCAAGGGCCAGCTGATGGAGATCCTCATGGGCGACGGCCGGCCTGCCTGTCTCAAGATCCCACCCGGCGTGGCTCACGGCTGCCGGGCGTTGGAGCGCAGCCACCTCTTTTACATCACGTCCAACGTGTATGCGCCCGACGACGAAGGACGGATTCCGCACGACGACCCGACCATAGGCTACGACTGGACGGCGGCGCCTCCCATCAAGTGACACGTCAGTTGAAGCGGCTGCTTGTCGCCGGGGCTGCCGGTTTCATAGGCTCGAACTTCGTGCGTCTCCTCCGGAAAACTCGTCCGGAGCTCGAGATCACGGTGCTTGACAAGCTGACCTACGCGGGCAACCTCGCCAACCTGGTTGAGTTCGAGGGACAGCGTGGATATCGCTTCGTCCACGGCGACATCTGCGACGCAAGCCTGGTCGACTCCCTGGCCGCCGAAGTCGACGGGATCGTCAACTTCGCGGCCGAGACCCACGTCGACCGCTCGCTGATGGACCCGTTCGCCTTCATCGAGACCGACGTGCGCGGAACCGCGGTGCTGTGCGAAGCCGCGCGCAAGCACGCCCATCAGATTTTCCTGCTGGTCAGCACCGATGAGGTCTACGGCGACGTTCCCCAAGGCCGCTCTCGCGAGGAGGATCCGTTCCGGCCCCGCAGTCCTTACTCCGCCAGCAAGGCGGGAGGGGAGCACATCGCGCGCGCCTACGCCGAGAGCTTTGGCCTGCCTCTCCTGGTCACGCGTGGATCGAACAACTACGGCCCGTACCAGTACCCGGAGAAGCTGGTCCCGGTGCTCATCACGAACGCCATCGACGATATGCCCCTGCCCCTTTACAACGATGGTTCAGCGGTCCGCGACTACATCTACGTCGAAGACCACTGCCGCGCCATCGACCTGGTGTTGCACGAAGCCCCGATCGGAGGCACTTACAACGTCGGCACCGGTCTCGAGACCAACGGCCTGAGTGTCGCCGAGGCCGTGCTGGAGATCACGGGCAAGCCGAGAAGCCTCATCCAGTTCGTCGCGGATCGGCTCGGCCATGACTACCGGTACGCGCTCGACGTCACGCGGATCACCGAGCTCGGCTGGGAGCCGAAGGTCACCTTCGGCGAAGGTCTCGAACGCACGGTCCGGTGGTACCAGGCAAATCAGGACTGGTGGCGTCCGCTGAAGTCAGGCGAATACTGGGAGTACTACCGCCGCAACTACCGTCCGCTCGAGAAGGGAGCCGGCTAGCCCGCGGCCGGCGGCAAACGCCGACCCGAATTTGGCTCCTGGCCCGCGTCGCGCCAGGTTTGTCCGTCCCACCAGTACTTGCCGTCCTCCGACATCTGGACAGACCCTGCAGGTCCGACCACCGCACCCGTCCTTCGGCGCCTCGCCAGCATGTACAGGCCCAGGGCGATCAGGCCGATCACGGCCGCCAGGCCCACGAACAGGACGTACGTGGTCGCCTTGCCCAGGTAATAGCTGACGGGGTGCGAGAGGTTCGCGCTTTTGGATTCCGGCCACTC
>VBKD01000043.1 GCA_005888075.1 Chloroflexota bacterium | reverse complement strand
CCGTTGGCGCTGCCCGCGCTGCCGGTGCTTCCGGTGCTGCCTGTCACCCTGGTCGAGTTCCCGGTCGAGCCGTTGGCGCTGCCCGCGCTGCCAACGCTGCCGGTGCTCCCCATCGCTTCCTCGTGGTGACCGGTCGACGATTTGACCTTGGTCTTGTCGTCGCCGTTTCCGGTCTTCCCACCGGCCACATCACCGCGCGAGTCAGAGTTGCCTTCGCCGGCTTCCTTGTGCGTTCCCGTCGCGGTCATCGCGGTCGCGGCGCTGCTGTTGCTCTTGCTGTCGCCTTTGCCGCTCCCGTTGCTGTGTCCGTTGGCACTGGCGCTGGCATTGCTGCTCGCCTGTGCCGAGGCGCTCGCCTGAGTGCTGCTCTTGGCGGTCGCGCTGCTCTGAGACTTGCCGCCGCCCGTCGCGGCGCCTTGGGTCTCCCCGCTCGACGTCTTTGCGCTGCTTGGAGCGCTCGACGTTTTCGCGCTGCTCGGAGCGCTCGAACTGTTGCTCGTGTGGCTTGCGCCACTGGTACTAGCGCCTGAGGCGCCACTACCTTTGCCCTTGCCGCCGTCCCCCTTACCGTCGCCTCCGCCGATCTTTTGATCGTTGTTCGTCGCTGGGCTATCGTGACGCTGCGCGACTGCGGATGCACTGGTATGGTCGTGGGCTTTGCCCTGGCCTTGAGAGTTGTCTGCGGCCAGCGCGGGTGACGTGCGCGCCAGCAACAGAAACATTGCGGCCATCAAGACAAAACCGTGGACGGCAAGGCGTCTTACGAGCGCTGGACGACTTGATATGAATTCGCCGAACGCTTCCAAATGCCCACCTCCACGTGGAAATGAGCGCATTGCCTGCCGCCATCCTGGACACCAATCCCGAAACAGCCTTTCAGGGGTATGTCGCAGAACGCCCCGCTCAGCGTTCCCTAGTAGGGCAATTCGCTTGTGATGACAACGCAGACACCAACTCTTGTAACCATGGACCGGGCGACGAGCGAGGAATCGGTCGTCGCTTTCGTCGAGCAGGTGCTCGACGGCACCGGCTGGGAGCTGGAGTCCGTGCGCCGGCGCAGCACACGTCTCGACCCGCCCAACTGGTTCTGGGCGACTTTCGCGGTCGACATCAATAAGAAGGACGAGGACCGGAGCCTTCGGCTCGTGGCCAAGGGCGCGCTCAACCCGGAAGCCTGGGAAAAGCTTCGCTCACGACTCGTCGCCCATGGCGCTGGCAGGCGCTGCGACCCGATCGACGGAATCGGGTATCCGGTCGTGTTCCCCGAGACCCAGCATGCGTACTGGTTCTATCCGTTCGACCCTTCGATGACGAACTTGCCGCTGGCCGCCGACCCGGTCCGCATGGCGGGCGTTCTGATCGGTCAGGACAGAGACCTTGCGGACGTGCTTGCCACGTCTCGCCGCATCGACATCGAACGGGTTCGCTACACGCCTGAGGTGGGAGCGATCTTGCGCTACCGGCTCGACACGCCCGGCTCGCCAATCGTCTACGGCAAGGTGCAGCCGGGCCACCGAGGCCTGAGGACGTACCGCGTGGTGGAAGGACTCTGGCGCGCGGCTGCTCGATATCCAGGCCTGCTCCATCTGCCGCGACCTCTCGGTTATGTCGAGGAGTTCGGCTTGCTCCTCGAGGAGGGCGTCCGGGGGAAGCCGGTGAGCAGCAACCGCAAGAGCACGGACTTCATGCTCGCAGCGAATGCCGCGGCGGAGGCGCTGGCTGTCATCCACGAGTCAGGGGTGGAGGCCGACGAACGGATTGACATCGAGGCGGAGCTCGCCCGCCTCGATCGCGTGTCCGAGCAGTTTCGGTATGTGCTCCCAGGCGGTCACTTTTTACTCGTCGACCTCATCACCCACATGCGCGATCGGGTGCGCAAGACACACGAGGAGGACTGGCTGCCAACCCATGGGGACCTGAAGTACGACCAGTTCGTGTTCCACAACGACCAGTTCACGCTTCTCGATTTCGACTATTTCGCTGTCGCTGAGACGAGCTATGACCTCGGCAAGTACTGCGCCTACGTCTTTGCCTCGTCGCCCAAGGATTGGTCCCAGTCTGTCGCGGCGGAAGAAGCTCGCGAGCTGTTCATCCGCCGGTATCGGGAGCTGCGCCCCACCGCGACGCTCCAGCGCTTTGGCGTCTACGAGGCACTGCAGTTCGCGCTTCGGGCCATGGCTTTCATGTGGGCGCAGACCCGCGATTGGGACCGGATCGCGGAGAGCCTCCTGGTCATGGGCTTCGAGCGTCTCAAGAGCCGCTTGCCCGAATAGCTCGAACTTGAAAACCCCCGAAAGTAGGGGTTTCGGCTGTAGCGATTTCTTTTACAAGGCTTTACCCAAACCCTCGCCGGATCCCCGGCTGCCCGCCGTCAGACTCCCCGGTCTGTCATGCGGGTGCTTTCCTGGTTCGGGGGACTCTTCATCGTTCTGGCGATCGCAATCGCGGCGATTGCTTCGGTCGCGCACCAGCGTGCGGATGGTTCGCACGCGCTGGCGGCGGCCAAGCACCCGGTCGCGCTGGACATAGCCGCCCAGGCACCGGACGAGGGCATCAAGCCGAGGCTGACACGCCCCAGCCCAACGCCCCCAACCGTTGAGGCGGCTCCAGTTCAGGCGGCGCCGGCTGCGGCGCAGCCGGCCCCACCGGCCCAGGCACCGCCGCCTCCTCCTCGGGCCGTCGCCGTCGGAAGCACCCAGCAGGCGCTGATCAACCAGGACCGTGCCGCCAACGGCCTTGGCCCGCTGACCTGGAATGGCTGTCTTCTGAACGTGGCCGCCGGCAACGCGCAGCGCATCGCGGCCCAGCGCTACCTGTCTCACACCAACGGCCCTCAGGTGGACCTGGGATGCGGGCTGGGGCACCAGGCCGGAGAGAACATCGGCAAATGGTGCCCGGGCATCAACGACGGACAGGTCAACGTTCTGTTCATGAACAGCCCTGAGCACAGGGCGAACATCCTGGGTCCATACCACTACGTGGCGACCGATTGGGTGATGGGATCCGACGGCTGCGGCTACATCGCGGTCGAGTTCAGCTAGAGCTCACTCGCGGCGTCCGTAATCCTGCCTCCGCAAACCCTCTTTTCAGGCTTCTGGTAGTGTTCCGCCCTTAACTCGGCTAAACCGGTTTGCCGAGTAACCGTTAGTAAACGGGCGTTGTCGTCTCGAAGCGCTCCGACGCGGTGAAATGCCGCCCCGAATAGAGCGCTCGCAGGAGGAGCTACGGAGGGTTGGTTTCTAAACCGCATACAGGCGCACGCAGGCCCGCGTTGTGGCAGCAGCCGCTTGCGTGGATGTGGGCGAAACGAGTCCCGATCGCGGTGGCGATCGGCGTCTTGTTCCTCGCCTCGACGCTTTACGTGCTGTGGGCGATCAAGGACCTGCCGGACCCCACCAAGGATGTCCTGGCCGCCGGTGATGTCGTCGTGCTCGACCGCAACGGCAAGGTCATAGAGGACTGGAGCCAGGCCGGGCATTACCACGTCAATCTCGAGATGAAGGACATGGGGCCGTACGCCCCGAAGGCGGTCATGGCGGCTGAGGACCGCAACTTCTATCACCACGGACCCATCGACCCACTGTCCACGGCTCGCGCGCTGTGGGTCGACGTCACTCATCACGGGCTGGCCCAGGGCGGCAGCACCATCACTCAACAGCTGGTCAAGATCCAGCTGCTCACGCCACAGAAATCCGTGACGCGAAAGGTCCAGGAGATGGTGCTGGCGATTGCCTTGGAGCAGCGCTATTCGAAGGACCAGATCCTGACGATGTACCTCAACCGTGTCTATTTCGGACATGGCGCCTATGGCGTAGGCGCCGCATCACGCACATATTTCAACAAGGACGCCAAGGACATGACCCTCGCCCAATCGGCCTTCCTGGCCGGTCTGATCCAGGCGCCGACGGCATATGACCCGGTGTCGAATTTCGATCTCGCCCAGCAACGCCAGGCCTATGTGCTCCAGGGCATGGTCGAGACCAAGGCAGTCAGCCCAGCCGAAGCGGACAAGGCGGCCAAGGAAGACATCAAGTCCGAGATCCACATCCGGCAGACGGCGCGCCAGAGCCAGGCGCCTCACTTCGTCGACCATGTCCTCACCGTCCTCGAGAGCATGTTCGGGCCGGCTGAGGTCCAGCAGGGAGGCCTCGTGGTGCACACGACGCTGGACCTCGGCATCCAGCAGACCGCGCAGCAGGCGGTGAGCAATGGCGTGGCGGACCTGGCTGTCACCGGTGTGAACAACTCGGCGTTGATGGCAGCCGATCCGAAGACTGGCGAGGTGCTGGCCTGGGTTGGTTCGGCCAATTACGGCGACGACAAGATCGGCGGCCAGTTCGACGTGGTCCTGGCTCAAAGGCAGCCCGGGTCGTCATTCAAGCCCTACGTCTATGAGGCCGCCCTGCGCGACCACAAGATCACGTGGGCGACGATCCTCCACGACAAGCTCACGAACTTCAACGGCTATCAGCCGCACGACTTCGACACCGGCGGCATGGGCGATATCCCCGCCCGCACGGCGCTGCTCCAATCGCGGAACATTCCCGCCGTCCAGGTCGGTCAGATGGAAGGCATGCAAAACGTGATCGACCTGGCGCAGCAGATGGGGATCCAGAGCAAGCTCCAGCCGTTTCTATCCACCGCCATAGGGGCGAGCGACGTGACGCTCTACGAGCACGTTCAAGGTTACGAGACGTTCGCGAATCAAGGTCAGCGTGTCGACCTGAGCGTTATCCGTGAAGTCGATGACTCGAGCAACACCACGATCTACAAGCACGAGAACATCAGCAGCTCGACCGTGCTCACGCAGCAGGAGGCCTTCCTGATGACAGACGTGTTGAAGGACTACCAGAACACGTGGGCCTTCGGCTGGAACCGGCAGATGGCGAGCAAGACCGGCACCAGCGACAACGGAAAAGGTGGCATCCCCGACTCGTGGATCATGGCCTACAACCCAAACGTGGTCGTTGGCGTGTGGGTCGGCAACACCGCTCCCAACGGCGGAGGCGGGCTGATCACCGCATATGGCGAGCAGGTGGGCCACACCATCATGAAGCGCTTCGTCAACAACCTTCCCGCGAACATGCATGACTGGTACTCGAAGCCGGCGGGCGTCCTCCAGGGTTGCGGCAGCGACAGCAGGGACCCGTTCTTGCCGGGTACGTGCGCGTCGCCCACGCCGTCGTCTCCGAGCCCATCGCCCTCGGCGTCGCCGTCGGCGTCACCGTCATCTCTTCCGTCGGCGATTCCTTCGATCTTGCCGTCGCCGACCCCTATTGCCTCGCCGCCCACACAGCCCTCGCCCAGCCCGAAGACGAGCCCTTAGATGGCGCTGACCATGTCTGAAAGTCCTTTTCTGCAGAGCGTTGAGCGCCGCCGACCCGGCACCTCGATGCGGTCATATGTGACCCGCACGCTTCCCCACAGCTCAGCGATCGTCGTCGCCAACCGGGCGCCGCACGAGCCCAGGCCCGAGGGAGGCTTTGCTCGTGGGGCCGGTGGGGTCATCACAGCGCTCTTGACCATGGCGGAGGTCGCTGGGGCGGATTGGGTTGCGTGCGCGCGGACCGAGGCGGAGCGCCAGCTTGTCGCTGAGCGAGGCACTACATGGAACGCGCCGCTCATCCGCAGCGAGACACGCCTCCACTATGCGACGCCGACGCCGGAGCAGTACGAGCAGTACTACTCGGTGATCTCCAACCCCGTGCTGTGGTTCATCCAGCACTACCTGTGGGACCTGGCGCAGCAGCCGATCATCAACGGCCGCATCCACAGGGCGTGGAACAACGGCTACGTCGAGGTGAACAAGCAGGTGGCCCGAAAGGTGGTCGAGGTCGCCCGCAGTCTGCCGTCGCGCCCGCTCGTCCTCGTCCACGACTACCAGCTCTACCTCGTACCCAAGATGGTGCGCGAGCAGCTGCACGGGGCGATCATCCAGCACTTCGTGCACATCCCGTGGCCGACGCCTCAGTACTGGAAGGTCCTTCCGCGCGAGATGCGCGACGCGATCCTCTATGGGCTGCTTGGCTGCGACATCGTCGGCTTTCAAACCAGCCTCGACGTACGCAACTTCCTGATGACTTGCGAAGAAAACGCGGGTCTTGCGGTCGACGAGCGCGAGCGCGCGGTGCTGGTCGACGGTCGGATGGTCTATGCGCGCAACTACCCCATCTCGATCGATGTCGCTTCGACGACGCGCCTCGCTTACTCGCATGGCGTCATGGTCGAGGAGCGAAAGCTGAGGGACTGGCGCCCTGAGCACCTGATCGTCCGCATCGACCGCACCGATCCGTCGAAGAACATCGTGCGTGGCTTCCTGGCTTACGAGAAGCTGCTCGCACATCACCCGGAGCTCAAAGGACGCGTCCAGTTCTGGGCGTTTCTGCAGCCGTCACGCCAGGATGTCGCGGTGTACAGGAACTACGTGCGCCGGGTGAGGCAGGTCGTGCAGCGCATCAACGCCCAGTACGGCGCCTCGGGCTGGCTGCCGATCCGGCTGGAGCTGGGCGAGAACGTCCGCAAGGCGATGGCCGCCCTGCGCAACTTTGACGTGCTGCTGGTGAACTCGGTGTACGACGGGCTCAACCTCGTGGCCAAAGAAGGCGCTCTGATCAACCGCTCCGATGGCGTGATCGTGCTTTCAGAAAATGTCGGGGCGCATGAGGAGCTCTATCCCCATGTGCTGTCGATCAACCCGTTCGACATCGAGTCGACAGCCAATGCGATGCACCAGGGCATCGTGATGGCGGCGGAGGAAAAGCGCCGGCGTAACGAGGCCGCTCGTGAGGTGATTCGGCAGAACGATATCGCGAGGTGGATCACCCGCCAGGTGCAGGACATCCGAGACCTGGCCGCGGCGCCGGGACTCCGAGCGGGCTAATCTTCTTCTTCGCTGCCGCCGTCTCCCCATGCGCAGTGGCGAGAAACCACTCCCGTCACCCTCTCCCCACATCCCTCTCCCCTGCGGGGAGAGGGGGTCGTTGCCCGCGCGGCTAATAGCCGCGCGGTCGGAGATCTGAGCGCCGTCGGACCGTCACGTTGCGGTAGAAGATGATCGCGAACAGGCGCGCCACGGCCCATCCGATCAAGGCGTACACGAGGATGGCGACCACAGTGGACAGCTCCAGCAGGGACTGCTCGTTGCCGACCGTGGGCAGCAGGTTTTTGAAGGGCCCGAGAAAGATGTCGGTCACGCTGTAGATCCAGTTCGAAAATCCGGCGCGGGGATTGGCTCCCAGGAGCTTCAGCACCAGCCGGATCAAAAGCAGTCCGTCGATCACGCCGAATACCAGGTATGCGAGCTGAACAGCCCGCCAGCCTGGGTTGAAGGTGCTCACAACCTCGGCTGAATCGCCGGGCCCGGTGGTCCCCGGATTGGTCACCTGTCGCTCCTCGCGCACGCGACTCTCCGGGGGTTCCGGCTCTACGGGTTCTCTAGGTTCCAATACGCCCTCCTTTGGCTCAACTCGAACCCAGTTCGAGCTATATGCGTGGGAACGCGCCGGCTACCTGCCCCACCCACCCAATTAAGGAAGCGGCCGGGTGGTGCCCAGCCGCCTCCAATCCTCTTCCTTCCTCGCCCCTCGTTAGGGGAACCAGATAGGCATGTCCGAGGTCGCCTCGTCCTGGTCGACGTCGGGCGCCGCCCAGCTGCTGCTCCCGAGCTGGTACTGCCATGCGTGGACGAAGGCGGTGCATCCAGACGGGATGGCCGGCGAAAAGCCGGGTGCGTTCGACTTCATGTATCCGCCCAGCAGAGAAGGCTGGAAAGACCACAGGTACGACCGCTGTCCGATGTACGGCAGGGCAGCGACGGTGTAGCACCACTGGGTTGCGAACTCGCTGCCCGACACGCCGCTTCCGTAATAGATCGGCGCGTATCCGGCGCTCACGATGCCGTCGTACCAGCCGTGGATGAGCCCGGTGTCCAGGTTGGCCGCGCCGGGGCAAGCCGCGCCTGATGGCTCGATGTCGATAGCAATACCCCTACCCTGCGGCAGTCCGATTCCGTGCGCAGAGGCGACCGCCTCGGCCGCGTAAGCCTTGCCAGTGTCGTAGCCGGACACGTTCGAGCAGTCCCTCTCGTTGTAGATCGGCAGGATGCCCATGTGCTTGGCGTGAGCGGCGGCGACCTCGGTCGACGACAGAGGCGGGCATACGGCGGCGGTGAGGTAACGGCCCCAGAAGTCTGGCGCTCCGAGGATGCCGGTGACGTGAGGGTAGAGACCGGAGGCGGCGCTCGCGTCGCCCGTGAAGGACTGGCAGGAGTCGAAGCCCCAGAGCATTCGTTGCGGCTTGATGGCCGACGAGCGCGCCTGGACGTTGATCAGCTGCGTGGGGCTGGAGATCCTGCTGATGACCTGACCCAGCTTGGTCGACGTGTCCACGGCGGGCACGGCGCCGATCGCGGCGCTGAACTTCGGCATATCGCCTGTCACGGTGACCTGGGCGCTGCAGGAGCTCCCACCCTTGCAGGCGGGCCCGACCAGATGTCCCTGCTCGTCGAAAATGCCGATGCTCCATGGAGTCTTGGTCAGGTCGGCGTTGGCGGTGGCCGTGAGGTGCACTCCGCTGCCTGCTCCATCGCCCTGGATCGTTACCGAAAGCCACGTGAGCGACACGGGGTCCGACTGGGCCAATGTGCCCTGCGCGGGCAGGGTGGAGGACGGCTTCGCGAGGACGGCGACCACGGAGCGAACTCCGCTCACCGGCTGCGTCAGAGAGGTCGAGCACGAGGTCCCCTGGCTGCAGAACGTGAGCCGGGCTTTGCTGTCGGAATCGAAGAGCTGGAGCTGGTACCCCGTCTTGTCGATGGCCGAAGTGGTTGTGGCTGTGATGGTCACGGTGCGGCCAGGCCCGACGATTGCGTCTTTCGTCGCAAGCGTGACGCCGACCCAGTTCACCCCGACCGCGTTCGATTTGGTCGTTCGGTTGCCGGCCGGGATCTTGGTGGATGGTTCGGTGACATAGGCGACGAATGAGTGGTCGCCAGATTTCGCGTTATACGCAACAGCGCACTGGCCCCCCTGGGCGCAGGAGCCAAGGAGCTTGCCGGTCATCTGGTCGAAGATCTCGATGGCCTTGTTGGAGCCCGAGACGTTCGCGCTGGCCGTTGCGGTCAGAACTACGTTGTTCCCAGGCTGGGCGACGGGGGCGCTGGATGTCAGCTCGATCCGCGCCGGCGCCGTTGCGCCCTGGAGCGATGCCACCGGCACGCTCGGGTTGACGACGGGCGCGCTGCTTGCCTGACCGGCTCCCGGATCGATCGCCGGAAGCACGGTGTCCGAGCAGGCGGCGGGGCCACTGGGAATCGGCGCTCCCCCTGCCGCGACGCATGCGGTCAGACCATCAGGCGTCGAGGCGACGCCCGCCGCTGTCTTGGCCGAGCCGTCACCCCCCGCGCAGGCGGCAACCGCGTCGGATCCAGGGCATGACTGGGAGCCATCGGGCAGGCTGACCTGCAGGCTGTCCCCACCGGCGGCGCATCCAGGCAGGTTGACGGCGTGAGAGCAGAAAGCGGCGAGTGGCCGCTGCGCGTGAACATCGCCGACCGCCACCGAAGGACCGGCGGCCAGAGCCACGAAGCTCAGCTGATTGGCGATGGCGACGACCGCAACACCGAGATGCGCTTTTGGGCGCGACTTGAAACTGACGAGAAACCGATGAAACACATTTACCCCCGTTTGGCCGCGCACCCATCGCTGGGTGGCGTGAATTGGGGGCGAAACTACCGTTCGCTTGGCACTACATCCGCTGCCTTGGGGTTAATAAGCTTCAAGCAATGTGAATTTGGCTCGAAGCACGTGAAATGGGTGCATTTGAGGGCTCAACCGGTCGCCTGGGAGGCCCCGGCGGGGCGTGGGTGGCGCGATCCTACACGACCGGCCACAGATTCAGGCCACTAGATCAATCGTGGCAACACGACGAAGCAGCCCGGGGCAGGGGGCTGCTTCTTACGACTAAAACGCCCTCTCGACTTTGGTTACCGGCCTACTGGCTGGCGTGAGCGGCGCCGAGCACATTCCCGTACATCAGGCCCAGGGCCAGGAGTCCGAGCAGCGAGAGAAACACGAGGATGAAGGTGCGCGCGTAGATGTCCACGGGCTTGTCTCCCTGGGTCTCCGAGTCGGACTCAGCGACGTTCCAGCGTCGCCCGTAGGCGCCGGCCCTCACGGAGAGCCCGATTGTGATTAGCAAGATGATCAGTAGAGCTGTCATAGCTACCCCGAAAACGAGGGCTCGGACACCGAGCGGGTCAGCGTCCGAGCCACACAGGTAACGCACCGGACCCCGAAGGTGAACATGTCCGCTTTCAGAATCGTTAAGGCGGGGCGCAGCAGGCAGCGCCTATGAGCTGAGCGGTTTGCTCGCGCGTCCATCGATGACCGGGAAGGCTGTTCGGACATCCCCGCGGTTAAGGAAGTGGTGGTTGGCGAGCGCCAATACTCATCCCCGCGAGCGCGTTCTCCTAGGCAGTGGAAGTATCGCTGCTGCTTCAGTTCTCGATCGCGCTTTTCACCGGGATGGTGGCGGCGACTTTCGTCCCCCCGGTTCGGCGAGTGATCCCCCGAGCCGTTGAGGTCCTGCTGTGGATCGCCTTCCTTTTTGTATGCGTGGTCGGCGTCATTGGCGTGACGGACCCCAACGCCCGCGAGCTGACCAACTCCGCCGTATGGGGGGTCGAACGCCTGATCAACACCGCCGCGGGTCTTCTTTTCGGTTGGGTGGGGGCCTGGATCTACGACAACCGCCTGATGATCGCGACAGCCACCGGCATCGTCGCCGCGATCGATTACTTCGCGCTTGCGTTGTATCGATCACTACGACGGCCCCGCGGCTGGCAGCCACGGGTTCGTCTGCGGGAGTGGATGGAGATGCCTCCTGCCCGGCCGGCGGTCCCGCAGCCGGCGGCTGCCCCACGTGGCGTGAACCGACGGTTGGTCGCGGGGGTCGCCCTTGCGGGCGCTTCGCTGCTCACTGGAGCTATCGACTTCACAATCTGGATGCGCGATGTGACAATGCATCGGCAGGCGGAGCGGCTCGCTCGCGCGGCTCAGGCAAGCCGTGTCCAATCGCGCGCGGGCCTGGACTCGCTCCGTGACTCGGCCGCGCATCTGCAGTTCGCCGCACGCGCGTGGTACGCGGCGGCGGGCGCTCCGGCCGTCAGCCGGATCGCCGTGAAGGCAAACGATGCGCTACGGATTGCCGCTGGCGGCGGACATCGTGCCGGCTGGACATCGGGCGAGCTGGTCGACATCGAGGCCTTGCTGAGCGCGCAGTCGATCGGCTGGTATGGCCCGCTCAGCATCGCTCCATCGATTCCTGCAAACGGCGAACAAGATGGCGCTGAGTCGGAAAGAACAGACCGTTTGGCCTCGTAGACCAAACGGCATGAGGCGGCGCGCGACCGCCTCGGAGGCGCTGAGCAAGGGAAGGATTTCCCGGCCTGCCGCCTGGATGCTCAGGTTCATCCTGATGCTGGTCGTTGCCGTTCCGGCTTTACTCGTCACCTCGCCGGGCTATGTGGCTTTCGCGGACAAGCTCCCCGACACTCAGCTGCTCGCGAGCACGGGCATGCCGGAAGACACGCTCATATACGCGGCCGACGGCACCACCCTCCTGGCCGACCTGCACCCGCCTGGCTATCAGAGCTTTTACGAGCCCCTCCCGGAGATGGGCACGAAACTTCCTGACGCCGTGATCTCGATCGAGGAT
>VBKD01000042.1 GCA_005888075.1 Chloroflexota bacterium | reverse complement strand
CGGCTCCGACCTCGCCGGCGTGGACGGCGTGGCCGAGGTCTACACAGTCACCGGCGAATGGGACTTCATCGCGGTTGCCAGGGTTCGAGAGCACGACGACCTCGCGAAGGTCGTGACACAGCATCTCACCAAGCTGACTGACATCGAACGTACCCAGACCATGGTTGCCTTCCAGCAGTTCTCAGCGCACGACCTCGAGGCGATGTTCGGGCTGGGTCTCGAGAGCAAGAAGGCCGAGTAGTCTGAACGACTTGCTGCCGGTAGCGCTGCGCGCAGCCCGCGCCGGCGCCGCCGTGCTGTTGCAAAACGGCCTTCCCCGTCCGGGTGGCGCCGCCGACCTCAAGGGCGCGGGTGATTACGTCACGGCGACCGACCGCCAATCGGAAGCCGCGATCCTGGAGGTGCTGGCGAGGGAGACGCCAGGCGTCGCGGTCCTGGCCGAGGAATCCGGGGGCACGCGTGGCACGACGATGTGGGCGGTCGACCCGCTCGATGGCACGACGAACTTCACGCGTGGGTTTCCATCGGTCGCGGTGTCGGTTGGATTCATCGACGCTGGCGAGCCGGTCGTCGGAGTCATCCTCGCCCCTTACCTGAACCTCGAGTTTTCCGTCGCCAGCGGTCGAGGCGCGTTCATGAATGGCCAGCGCCTTCAACAGCTGCGCGATGTGATGCCAAGCGAAGCCGTCGTCGCCACCGGATTTCCCTTCCGGGTCAAGGGCCTGCTGCCGCGCTACCTGACAGTGATGGAGGGAGCACTGCAGAGCTTCGAAGACCTGCGGCGAGCCGGAGCGGCCGCGCTCGACCTGGCGTGGACTGCGGCCGGCACATTCGACGGCTACTTCGAGCTCAACCTCAACCCGTGGGATATCGCCGCTGGCGCTGCGCTCGTGATCGAGGTCGGCGGCCGCGTAAGTGATTGGTCAGGCGGGGCCGGCTGGATCGAGACCGGCAACATCATGGCCGGCTCGCCGCCCGTCCACGAGAGGTTGCTACAGCTGGCGGCGCAGCCGCCTGACCGGTAGCGCCACCAGGGCGCGCCACTGCTGGCGCACCATCGCTTCGAACGGGACTGTCGTGCCCTGGCGAGCACGGCGCGGAGCCGTCGTCCTCAGCTGGACCGCGGTCCTGAAATCGCCTTCGTAATCGACCACGACACGTGCGATGTCGTGCGAGCCGAAGTGACAGTCGCTGCCGCCGACTGATGCCCCGAGTCGCGCCTCGTTCTCCAGATAGAAAGCATCGAGGATCTGGCGCCGCCGGCTGCCGATCGGGACGGTGAACACCATCTCGATTCCGTCCACGCGATGCTTCTCTAGCAGACGCCTCAGCATGCCCGGCTGTATGGAGCCGAAGTACACCGGCATGAACGGATGAGGAACGATGGCAAGCCCGCCCTGGTCGTGAATCGCATCGACGGTTTCGTCGAGCGACATGCCGCGCCTGATCGGCTTCTCGAGGAACCAGCCCATGATGTGCGTCTGGGCCGGCCATGCGGTGGTGACCTCCTGCCCCGCGACGATAGTTATCCCGGCTGCTTCACCGCGCTCCTGCGCTTCCTTGACCGACTCCATCGTGTCGTGATCCGTTACCGCGATGAGGTCCAGCTTTGCTTGCACGGCAGCCTCGACCAGCTCGGCGGGTGTAACCATCCCGTCCGACGCGAATGTGTGGCAGTGAGGATCAGCGACCGGCAATCAACATCACTCCTGGAACAGGGCGCGGATGAATGAAGCGGGCTCGAAGGGGATGAGGTCGTCGATTCCCTCACCCACACCAGCCAGCTTGACCGGCATATCGAGCTCTGACTCGATCGCGATCACGGCGCCGCCCTTCGCGCTGCTGTCGAGCTTCGCCAGCACGAGGCCGGTCATCGGTATCGCCTGGTTGAATGCTCGCGCCTGGACCAGGCTCGTCAACCCGAGCACCGCATCGAGAACAAGGATCGATTCGTAGTGCGCGCCGTCCAGCGCCCTGGCGGTGATCCGACCGACCTTGGCCAGCTCCTCGAGGAGGTTGCGCTGGGTCTGCAGGCGTCCAGCCGTGTCGACCACCACGACATCGCAGCCCCGCCTGCGGGCGGCTTGCACTCCGTCAAACACTACCGACGCCGGGTCGGCGCCGCTCGAACCGTCGAAGTGCGCGACCCCGGCCCGCTCAGCCCACGCCACCATCTGCTCGATACCCGCGGCACGATAGGTATCGGCCGCGACGATCAGCGGTGTGCGCCCTTGCGACCGCAGCCGGTGCGCGAGCTTGCCGATCGTCGTGGTCTTTCCCGCCCCGTTGACGCCGTACATCAGCACGCACCCCGGGTCTCCGCTGAGCTCGAGCTCGCGCGACCGTTTGGACATGACCGCCAGCGCCGCGGCCACCAGGGCCTCGACCGCCTCGTCACGCGTTCGCGGCGAGCGGGACCGCACATCAGCCGCGAGCTTGGCCGCCATCGCGGGGCCCAGGTCGGCCGAGATCAGGAGCTCCTCGAGCTCCTCGTAATAGCCGGCTGAAAGTGGCGGGCTTAGGGAGCGGAGACCCGCGGACAGCAGGCTGCGGGTGCGGCCGCTGACGCGACTCCAGAAGTCTTTTGGCCGCGGCTCTTTGCTACTGCTGCTACCCATCGCCCTCTCCCTGACCCTCTCCCGCCGAGCGGGAGCGGACGCTACCCAGCTTGAGCGCGCTTGGTGGCCGGCTTGCGGATATCGTCCAGTCGGACCGACACGATGTGCGACGAACCACTCTCGTCCAGGTGGATGCCGTAAAGCGTCGAGGCGTACGACATCGTCACGTGGTTGTGGGTGATGACGAGGAACTGCCGCTCTCTGCCGAGCCGGGCAAGCATGTGTCCGAAGCGATCGACATTGGCGTCGTCGAGGGCGGCGTCCACCTCGTCGAGGATCGTGAAGGGGCTGGGATTCACCTCATCCAGCGCAAGCACGAGCGCGAGCGCGGCCAGCGAGCGCTCTCCGGATGACAGCAGCGTGACGTTCTGCAGCCGCTTACGCGGAGGCTGGACGAGGATCTCGACGCCGGAACGAGGACCGTCCTCCCCTTCGGCGTGACGCAGCGTCGCGCGACCTCCGGGGTTCAGCTCCGAGAAGTATTCGTTGAAGTTCGCGGCCACGGCGCCGAACACGGCCTCGTATCGCGAATCCTCTTCCTCACGAAGCTTGCCGATGAGCTGCTCGAGATCCGCTCGCGCGGCGGTGATGTCTTCGAGCTGCTCGATGAGAGTCTGGTAGCGCTCCTCCAGCTCACGGCACTCGGCTTCGGCCAGCGCGTTGGTGGGTCCGATCTCCTCCAGGCGCCGCTCGAGCGCGCGCATCTCCTTTTCGCGACCCTTGCCGCCGGGGATCTCCTCAGGCGCGACTCCGTCCGGCATGCGAGAGCGGATCTCGTCCATGCGCGCCTGCAGCAGCTCGGCTTCACGCGCGATGAGCCCGAGGTTGCCTTCGAGTGTGCCGACCTTGAGTCGCGCGTCGATGCGCGCTTCCTCCAGCGCCACCAGCCGGCGGGCGTTCTCCGCCATCTCAGCCTCGTCCTCGGGCGACTCCTGCTCGGCGGCCGACAGCGCCTCTCGAGCGGCCGCGGCCGCGGCGGTCAGTCCGGGCATGGATTCGGCGGCTTGAAGCGCATGGGCGTCAGCCTTGGCGAGCCGCGCTCGGTGCTCCTCCGCCGCCCTTCGCAACCGCGCCAGGTCCTCGACCACGGCGGCCAGCTGCCTGGTTAGGTCGTCCTGGCGATCGCGCCAGCGTGCCCTCTCGAGCTCCCGCTGGTGAGCCGCCGCCCTGAGCTCCGCCACCTCATGAATGCGCGCCTCCAACTCCTGGCCCAACGCGCCCGCCGTCTGTTCCGCGGTCGCGGCCGCGCGCTCCAGGTCGTCCAGACGGCCCGCTTCGGCCTGCTCGGCCGCGGCCGCCGCCTCGAGCAGCCTCTTGGTCTCTTCGGCGCGCGCGGCGCCGGCTGATCGTGCGCGCAGGTCGGAGAGCCGGCTGGTCGCATCTTTGAGCTGCCGCGACGCCTCGCCCACTGCCGCCGAATCCGCCTCGAGCTCGGCCATGCGCCGCCGCAGCTCGACACGACGTCTTTCCATGGCGGCGCGCGGGTTCGCGCCGGCTCGGACCAGGCCTTCTTCGCGGTACACGCCGTCGAGCGTCACGTCGCGTCCGACGACCACGCCGCCGAGGAGCCTTCGGGCCACCAGCTCGTAGCCCGGCTCGACGCTCACGTGCTCGAGCAGCGAGCCCGGCTCGGCAGCCGCGCCCTCGACGGGGTAAAGCGCGGTGACCTGGTGCTCGATGCCCGCGGTCGACTCGATCGCGTCCGTCTCGTCTCCCGCGACGAGCGCATCGGACAGGGGGCCAAGCACGGCTGAAAGCGCCGCCTCGTAACCGGCCTCGGCGATGATGACCTCGCCCAAGCGCCGGCCCGGACCACCGGCCGGCCTCAAGGCTTCGAGGCCGTCGAGCTCGGAACGAAGACGCGCCAGCGCTACGGCGGCCTGTTCGGCGACCCTCGACCGCTCAGCCGCGGTCGCTACCTCTGACTCAGCCTGCGGCACCTCTGAAGCGGCGAGTGCCATGGCCTCGATCTGCGAGGCCTGCTCCTCGAGGAACTCGCGGCGAGTCCGCAGGCCGGCCAGCGACGAAGCGGCCGTCGAGGCCGCGCGGCGCGCCTGCTCAGCGGCGCGGCGCGCCTCGTGTAAGGGGGTCGAGTCGGGCGCCTCGGGCACCGGCTGGGTCTCCCCCATGCCATCGACCGCGTGATGGGCTTGTTCGAGCTCCGCCGCAAGCTGCCTGTGCAGGGCCTCGGCCGCCTCGGTAAGGACCTTCCCCTCCTCGTCCGAACGCCGAGCCCCATCCGCCACGGAGCGGTGGCTCTGCGCGCGTTCCGCGGCGAGCTGAAGCGCATGGTCCGCCTCGGCCACGTCCAGGCGCAGCCGGCCCAGGGTGCGCTGCCGGGCGAGGCGGAGGTCCTGCGCGGCTTGCACCGCGGCCCGCCACGACTGGAACTCCTCCTCGGCCAGCCTCGCCTGCTCGCGGGCTTCGATGAGCCGGCGTTCCAGGCTCTGCGCCTGGGACGATGCCCGGCGATGCGAGTCGCGCGTCTCGCGCCACTCCTCCCAGACCATGCTGCCGCGAAGCAGCTCGAGCCGGGCATGGGCTTCCGCCGCCTCCCGCGCCGCCGTTGCCTGCACCTGCAGCGCTTCAAGCCTGGGTACCAGCTCGGACTTCAGGTCCTCGAGGCGGACCAGATTGGAGGCCAGCTCTTGCAGCCGCTGCATGGCTTCCTGGCGACGCGCCTTGACGCCACGCACCTGCGCAGCCTCTTCGAGCAGCTGGCGCCGTTCACCCGGTGTGCATACGACGATGTGCTCGATGTCGTGCTGGTCGATGATCGCGTAGGAATCCACGGTGAGTCCCGTTGACGCCAGCAGGTGGATGAGGTCGCGACGGCGGATCCTCGTGTCATTCAGGAAGTAGTCGCTCTCTCCGCCTCGCTCGATGCGGCGCTTGATCGCGACCTCGTGGTAGTCGACGGGCAAGCGTCCTGCCGTGTTGTCGAAAACAAGGCTGACCTCGGCGAACGAGGCCCGAGAGCGGCGCTCTCCGCCGGCGTAGATGACCTCTTCCATCTTCTTGCCGCGGAGGTCGCGGGCCTGGCCGGAACCCAGCACCCACTTGATGGAGTCGACGATGTTCGTCTTGCCCGAACCGTTGGGGCCGACGATCGCGGTGACTCCGCCGTCAAACTGGATCTCAGTCTGCCGGGCGAACGTCTTGAAGCCCAGCAATTGCAGCGACCGGAGGAACAACGTGGCGGACAAGGTAGCAGATGCGGGGGCTACCTGAGCCTCAGCCACTACCGGTATTGGTCCGGGGGCCTATTCGATGGGTTCGCCAAACTGACGGCTGCGCGGCTCAGGTGCCAGCTGTTCGGTGCTCGCCTCCGATGGCGCTGGGAAGGCCAAGACCTCGGCTGGGGTTGGGCTCGCGGTCGCGGCAGCGGGCTCCTCGCGCTTCTTGCGCGGCGCCCTCCGCGAACGCGGTTTCAAAACCTTGCTCACCGGCGCCGCGGCAGCCGAGCCGGTCAGGCTTTCCAGGGCGGCGCGAGCCGCGTCCTGCTCCGCCTCCTGCTTGCTTGCGCCATGGCCGGTGCCCAGCGGTTCGGCGCCCGCGAACACGACCGACGTGTACTCGCGTCGATTGCCGACACGCGCGCCTTCGCTGTCATAGAAGGGCGTCTGGCCGAAGCGCTCCTGCGCCACCTGCTGCAGGCGCCCTTTGAAGTTCTCATCACGAACCGGGGACGGCAGCGAGCGGTAGCGGTCGAGATAGTAGTGATAGGCGGCGTCATAACCGGCGTCGAGGAACATCGCGCCAAGCACCGCTTCGAACGCGTTTGCGAGCAGCGACTTGAGGCCCCTGCCGCCACCTTTTGCGATCCCTTTGCCGAGATACAGATAGCTGCCGAGATCCAGCTGCTCGGCGAGCTCGGCCAGGGTGTTGGTGTTGACCATCGCGGACCTGGTTTGCGTCAGCTCGCCTTCGCTCGCTCCGGGGTGATGCTTGTAGAGGTACTCCGCGCTGATGAGCTGCAGCACCGCGTCGCCGAGATACTCGAGACGCTCGTTGTCGCGCGGCGAGATCTGCGGATTCTCGTTGGCGAACGAGCTGTGGGTCACCGCCTCCAGAAGAAGCCCGGGGTCACGAAAGTGAATCCCTATTTTCTGCTGGAGAAGCTGAAGGGACTGCGCGAGCGGAGCAGCCTGCGGCTGTGCTATGAGCCGGCCTTCTCCTGGATGTACTCCCAGGCCTGCCCGACGGTCGTGATCTTCTCCGCGTCCTCGTCCGGGATCTCGAGTCCCGTGTTTTCCTCGAACGCGTAGATGAGCTCGACGAGGTCGAGCGAATCCGCGTTGAGGTCCTCCTGGAACGACGCGTCCATGGTGACCTGCTCTGGCTCACAACCAAGGCGCTCGACGATGATGTTCTTGAAGTCCTCGAAGCTCAGCTTTTGAGTTTCCATACGCGGACTAATGTACACCGAGCGAGCAGTGGGGCCCCCGGCCTGTCGCCGGGCGGCCACGGGGGCCCGGGCTCCATCCGGCCCGGGCCCCACCACCCATGCTTGCTCTAGCGAGAGGTCTTTGCCGCGTGCTGCTGCTGCGGCGCAGGGCTCAGTCCTAGCTGGGTCATCAGCTCCACCTGGTCGTAGATCAGGTGGTCTCTCTTTACCAAGCCCCGGTCGATCTCAAAGATTTGCACGAACTCGCCTTTGACCTTCCGACCTGTCGCCGGGATGTCTCCCATAGGCGTCTTGAGCGTGCCGTTGTGCGTGCCCGTGAACACACCTTCGACCACCACATGAGATCCCTGCGAGAAGATGTTCTTCGGCTCCGTTCGCGCGTCGGGAAAGGCGTTTACGAAATTCTGGTTGAACTCTTTCGCGGCCTGCGGACCCTTCAGCTTCACGCCACCCGGCGACGTGGATTCGATGTCCGGCGCCGCGTCTCGAGCCAGCGCCTCCATGTCATGCGCGTTGAAAGCTTTGATGCCGCGCTCGACGACCGCCCTCGCCTCCATCTGCGTCGAGATGGCGACGTCGTACAGCTCGCGCTTCGGCTTGTCGCCCTCCGACGTGTACTTCTGCATCGACTCGATGAGCTTCTCGGCGGTCGGAGCGAATGACTTGGCGGCCGCTTCGTTCTCATAGAGCGCCACCGAGAGAGCGTCGCCGGTCTCGCGGTTCAGCAACAGCTGAGCCGAGCGCGCCCCCTGGTGCTTGGCAATCGCCGGCAGCACCGTCTCCTTGTATTCCTTGATGGCTTTGTCGAGCTCCGTCTTCTTGTATCGGGTCTTGACTACGCCTGCGTTCATATGTCACCTCCATGAGCAACGTCGGCCGAATGCCAACTGGGGGTCGGCCCCTCCGGCCGGTGCCCTGGGGGCATCGGCCACCTCCCCATGAATGGGAAAGAGTTGGGCTACCCCCGGATTCTGCTCCCGTCTCGGAAGGCCGAGTCAAGGCACGGAAAGCAGGTTGGCGACCGATGGTTGCCGAGCCTAGGCAGGGCTGAACTGGGCAACCGTCTCGGGGTTGCCGATGGCGGCCGCTCGGGCGTTTGGAGCCAGCTCACGCATCATGCCCGTGAGCGCGCGCTTGGGGCCAACCTCGATGAAGGTGTCGCAGCCCATCTCAACCAGTGAAGCAACGCATGCGGCCCAGCGCACCGGCGAACGAAGCTGCATCTCCATGACATGCGGGATGCGGTCGCCTCCGAGGTGCGGGCGGCCGGTGAGATTCGCCATCACCGGGATCCGAGGGGAGCGCCACTCGACTCGATCGAGCTCGGCGCGCAGCCGCTCGGCCGCGGGCGCCATCAACGGAGTGTGAAAAGCGGCGCTCACGTTGAGCGGGATGACCCTCTTGGCACCCGCCTTCTGAAGCCGCTCCGTCGCAACCTCCAGGCCGGACATGGTGCCGGCGACCACGGTTTGAGTCGGCGTGTTGTAGTTGGCCGGCCAGGCGTCGTCCATGCCGGCGAGGGCAGCCTCGACGGCCTGAGCGTCCAGACCGAGGACCGCGGCCATCGAGCTCGTACCGGCCGGCGCCGCCTCGGCCATCGCCTTGCCCCTCTCGACCACGGCCTTGATCACGCGTGGCGCGTCGACCGCACCGGCGACAGCGAGCGCCGCGTACTCGCCGACGCTGTGGCCGGCGGCGGCCGAGGGTTCGATGCCTCGCCGGCGCAGCAAAATCGCGAGCCCCAGCCCCTCAAAGCACAGCGCGGGTTGGGCGTTCTGCGTCAGCCGCAGCTCGTCTTCGTCAGCGGTGGTGAGCAGGCGGCGAAGATCCACACCGGCCGAGGATGAACACCGGTCGCACAGCTCGGAGATCTCGGGGTCAGAGAGAAGCTCGGCTCCCATGCCAGGCTGCTGCGAGCCCTGGCCGGGAAACAGGAACGCGACCTTCGCGCTTATTCCTTGACTTTGATGACCTCGCGACCGGCGCCCGGGCCGTAGTGGCCGCAATTCGGGCAGATGGCGTGCGGTCGCCTCATGTGCTTGCAGTTGGGGCAGGGCTGGATCTGGACCAGCGCCAGCGCCAGGTGGGAGCGGCGGCGCCCCTTCTTGGACTTGGATAGCTTGACCTTCGGTAGAGCCACGGCCCGGAAAGTCTACGGGAAGCCAGGGTCCCGACGCGGGACCCTAGTGTTCTGCTGCCTCGTCCTCGGGTTCTTCGGCGGGCGGCTGGTTCGACTGCAGGGCCTCCACCCCACGCCGCACGGTGGCCAATGTCCGGCCGAGATGCGCCTCGAGCTGCTTCAGCTGTTCCAGAGCGTAAGACTCTGCCTCGCGGATGATCTGGTCTGACTTGGCCTGGGCGTCCTTGACCACCTGCGCGGCGTGCCGCTCGGCGCGGCGGAGCACCTCGTGCTCTGATGAGGTCTCCTCGGCCCGCTCGTTGGCCCGCGACATGATGCGGGCCGCCTCCGCGTGCGCCTCGGTGATGATCCGCTGCTGTTCGGAAACGGTCCAGTTGGCCTGCTTGATCTCGTCGGGAAGATTGAAGCGGACCTGGTCGACGAGCTCCATCATCTCGTCCTCATTGACCATGACCTGCGTCGAGAGCGGGACGTGGCGCGCGTTTTGGATCAGGTACTCGAAACGGTCAAGCAGCTCGTCGACCTTTATCTGTACTTCTCCTTCAACGCTCTCGCGACGGGAGCCGGCACCAGGTCGGACACGTTGCCTCCGTAGCCGGCGATGTCCTTCAAGATACTTGACGACACGAATATATGGGTGAAGCTGGACATCAAGAAAACGGTATGCACGTCAGGCGCCAGCTTTCGGTTCATCAGCGCCTGCTGGAGCTCGGCGTCGAAGTCTGAATATGCGCGCAATCCTTTGACCAGCGTCCGCGCCCCGTGCCGGCGGGCGAACTCCACGGTCAGCCCCTTGTAGCTCGCGACCTCGACGCGGTCGCGCCCCTCCACCGACTCAGCGATCAACCGCACGCGCTCCTCGACGGTGAAAAGCGGCTGCCGTTTGTCAGGGTTTGCGGCCACCGCGACGATGAGCTTGTCGAAGATCCCCAGAGCGCGCTCGACGACGTCGAGGTGGCCGTTGGTGAATGGATCGAAGCTTCCCGGGTAGACGGCGATCTTGGAGTTCGGCCGCTGGTTCGCGCGTGCGCTCAAGGCTTGAGCACCGTGACCATGGTGTCTCCGTAACGGCGCTGGCGATCGACTTTCAAACGCGTGAGCGTCGGAAGCTCCTGGCGCCTCGAATGCTCGGCTAGCACGGTGGCTCCGCCATCGACCTCTCGATCGAGAACTTTCAACGCTCGGTCCAGCACGACGTCGTCATATGGGGGATCGAGGAACACAAAGCCTGCGCTCTTCACTGCGTCGGGCGCCGTCTCGAGCCAACGCACAACGTCACCCCGAATGACATTCGCGCGGTCCTTGAGACCGAGAGCGTCCAAGTTCTGCCGCAGGATAGCAAGACC
>VBKD01000143.1 GCA_005888075.1 Chloroflexota bacterium | reverse complement strand
ACCACGTTTTCCGCATTCTGCTCGCCGCTGTGCGAGAGGTTGAAGCTCCCGGCGTAAACGTAGTCGTCGGCGACCAGGATCTTGGCATGCATGAAGTCATGCACCGAACCCTTGGAGTAGGGCGTCGATCGCTTCGCGCCGAAATGCACCGCCCCAGCGATGGTGCGAAAAGCGGCGATCTTCCACGCCGCGCCACCCTGCTGCGACCACTGGTGCTGCACCTCGTCCATCTGAGTCGCATCGTACACACCGCTGATGTCGAGCCCCGGTGTCTTGCAGATCTCGGCCAGGGTACCCAGGATGGGTCCGGACGTGATGACCGGCGAGCAGATGCGTATCCGTCTTTGAGCGGAGCTGAGAGAACGGCTCATCGCGTGAACCAGCTTCAGGGCGCGGCCGGGACAGAAGTAAGGACGCACGCGCGTGCCGTCGGCCAGGCTGGTCCAGGGCGATGAGACCTGTCCCGAGCTCGCCACCACCGGGTGCTCCCAGAGGCCCGAGAAGTTAGTCGCATACTCGCCCGCAACCTCCGCCGAGGCGACGGTGAACATCGCGTTCTCTTCCCGATTCCAGGAATCGTTGGTCCAGTTGGTGGACCCCGTGAGCACGGCGGCCCCGGGGGTTCCCGCGTCGCGAACGGCGTATTTGTGATGCATCAGGTCGGGCACGCCGGAGACAGGCATGATTTGCACGCCCGCGGCCTTCAGGCGATCGACGAATGCCCAGTCGATCTGCGGCGGCGGCGGCACCGGGATCGCCTGCGCGTGGTCCTGGTTGAACATCAAACGGACGGTGACGCCGCGTTTGACAGCGGCGTCGAAAGCGGCAAAAACCGTATCGGCCGGAGACGTTTCGAGGCGGAGATCGTAGATGGCGATATCGAGCGTCTTGGTGGCGCCGTTGAGAAATGCAGCCAGCCTCTGCGCTACGACATCGGCAGTCTGGCCTCTGTCGGTGAGGAAATAGAAGTCGAGTGGAGAGCCGGCGGCTATTGCGCGCCCGCCTTCGGTTCTCCGGTCTGCTCGCGCGGTTCCTCGACTTCGATCGGCAGCGGCCGGGTCGCCATCTCAGCGGCCTCCTCCGGATCGTCGGTGAGCGTCATCAACTTCAAGTCGTACGGTGCGATGGCGCCGGATTCGAGCACGGTCTCTTTCATCCAATCGAGAAGACCGCTCCAGTAAGGAGTCCCGAAAAGCACGATCGGGAAATGCTCGATCTTGCCCGTCTGCGCCAGCGTCAAGGACTCGAACAGCTCGTCCAGCGTCCCGAAACCGCCGGGAAAGATGACGAAGCCTCTCGCGTACTTCACGAACATGTTCTTCCGCACGAAGAAGTAGCGGAACTCGACGCCGAGGTCGACGTACTTGTTGAGCGACTGCTCGTGGGGGAGCTCGATGTTGCAGCCGACGGATAGGCCGCCTGCATCGTGGCAGCCCCGATTGACCGCCTCCATGATGCCCGGGCCACCACCCGTGATGACGGCAAATCCGCGGTTGGCGAGAGCCGCCCCAATGGCCATGCCGGCCTTGTAATACGGATCGTCTGGCTTGGCCCGGGCCGAACCGAAGACGGTGACCGCGGGTCCGACCTCGTTGAGGGCGTCGAAGCCCTCGACGAACTCGGAAAGGATGCGCAGCACACGCCATGGGTCGGCGTGATGGCTGAGCTCCTCGATCGCGCTGCGTTCGAGCAGCGTCCTGTCGGCCGGTGCGTGCTCGCGCGGGACGACGAGTCGACCCGCACGCCTGTGATCCGACAACGAATCAGGTCTCCTGAACTGGTTCTGTTTGGGGCGTTGTATCAGTCGAGCCATTGACTAGGGTCCCGTCCTCCTCAGTCGCGGAGGCGGCGGGCGTTAAGGAAACGCGCCTGCGCGCCGAGGTCTTTCCACGAAGTTTGTCGGAGCCGTTGCTGCCGGCCGGGTCCGCCGGCGCCGGAACCGTGGCCGGCACCACGTCGGGCTCGAGGGTTGCCTGCTTTGCCGGCGTAGCCTGCGGTGACATCTCCAGCAGGTGATCGAGCTGGCCGCGAAGCTCGACGAGCTCTGCCTCCAGCTCGTGGACGCGGCGACGGTGCCGCATGTGCTCGGTGAAGTGGTAGAGGCTGCGGTACCAGTGGTAGACAGTGCCGCAGACGAGCACGATGGCGACCGGCACCACCGCGACGGTCCACAGCGGAACGCCATAAAGGTGGAAGACGGACCAGCCGACATCCACCGAGGTGCGGTTGCTGTAGCCGAACACCGTGGCGGCAACTCCGAGGAGCAGCCCGAACACTAGGGCGCTCGAGAGAAGGAGCCGCTGCCACATATGGCTCAATTCACGCACGGGCCGGAAGGTTACGCCTTTGAAATGCCGGTCGCTACGCTCTTAAGCCGCGGTTTCGTCGAGGCGCTCCAGGACGATGACCGGGATCCGGCGCGAGGTGTTTTGCCGGTACTCGTTGAAGCCAGGCATCCTCTGCGCGTGCTGGCCGTACAGACGCTCATATTCCTCGTCGTCGTCGACCACGTTGGCCCGGGCCTTGTAGGTCTCGCCGTCGACCTCGACGGTCACGATCGGATGGGTGACGAGGTTGTGGTACCAGGCTGGGTTGGTCGGAGCGCCTCCCTTGGAGGCGACCACGACGTGACGCCCATCGTCACTCGAGTACGCAAGCGGGTGCTCGCGGGGCTCGCCGGACTTGGCGCCTTTGGTGGTCAGGATCAGGAGGTTGCCGCCCTTGAACGGCCCTCCACTGGCCTTGCCGCCGTTGGCGCGGAGATCTGCGATAAGGGCACGGTTGAAGTCGTTGTAATCATTGCTCACGCAACTGTTTTACCCAAACCGGGCCGGATTCATTCCAGAGCCGGGTGTGGTGGAGGCGGCGGGAGTTGAACCCGCGTCCGAAGCAGTTTCCTACGGGATCTCTACGAGCATGTCCAGGATTTTGGTCCTCGCTTGGCGGCTCCTCCTGACGGGATCCGCTTCTGCCAGCCGCGGTGAGTGTCCTAACTCAGGGCCGTGGCGCCCCTGAGATAGCGATCCGGTCTATGTGACGCCGCTCTCCGGTCCGCCGGATTGACCAGAGGCAACGCCCGGGATCAAAGTCCCGGGGCTCACGTCTCTACTGCTTACGCAGCGAGGGCGAGAGCGGGAGTTCTGTTGGCGTTTGTAAACGCTGCGCTGTAACGCACGCGGCTCTCGGCTCGCAATCCCGAAGCTCAACTGCCCCGTCGAGACCGGACGCCCCCACGAAGCTGAGATCGGTTGCCGTCTGATTCTACCCACGAGGCCGCGCTTTTACACTGATCGCCACAACCATGGCGGTAGACCTGGAGCGAATCGGCCGAGCGTCACTGAAGGAGCTGGGCGACATCCGCATCGACGATGTCCTCTCCTTCATCGATCGCGGGATCGAGAACATGCCCAGCTACATGGACCTGTACCGGCGCTGGGAGTCCCAGCAATGGTCGGTCGCCGACATCGACTTCTCGCTCGACC
>VBKD01000142.1 GCA_005888075.1 Chloroflexota bacterium | reverse complement strand
GTCTCTTTCGTCCAGAACCAGACCGCGGTTGTGGCCACCGCGACCGCGGGGCCTGAAGGCAGTTTCCTCGCCACCTTCGCCATCCCGTCGTGGGCTGTCCTCGGGCCGGCGGCAATCAAGGCATGCGACAGCGCCTGCGCCAATACGTCCGTATCTGTGACGTCGAGCTAAGGCTCGGCCCGAAAAGCCGTCGGCGGATCTTCAGCGCCCATGCGGCCCATCTCCGGGTTCAGCTCCTGCGCTGCTCGCTTACGCATGCACGATGCGCTCGCTCCGCTGCTCGTCGCTTCACCCGGATCTGGGCCACCTGGATCGCCGAATCTCTCGCCGAGGGTTTTCGGCCGAGCCTTAGAACACTTCGGCGGCGAGCAGGTCGTCGAGGGTTTCGCGGCGTCGCATGACACGCGCTTTTCCGTCGCCGAGCATCAACACCTCAGGTCTCGGCATTCCGTTGTAGTTGCTCGCCATCGCCAGGCAGTAAGCACCCGCCGCCGGCACAGCGATGATGTCGCCGGGCTTGAGCTGTGGCATCTCGATGTCGGTGATCAGGATGTCGGTCGACTCGCAGTACTTGCCGGCGATCGTCACCTTGCCATCCGGCGCGTGGTCCGGATCGGACGCGAGAAACGCTTCGTAGCGCGCGCCGTACAGCTTGGGCCGGATGTTGTCGCCCATGCCTCCGTCGACCGCGACGTAGCGGCGCACGCCCGGTATGTCTTTGATCGACCCCACGGTGTAGAGCGCCATTCCCGCCGGCCCGGCGATCGAGCGGCCTGGCTCGACCACGAGCTCCGGCACCTTCAAGTCGCGGCGCCCGCACCCCGCCACCATCGCGCTTCGCACCGTCTCGACAAACTCGCGCGGGGTGGGCGGGTCGTCGTTGCGCGTGTAGGCGATGCCCAATCCGCCGCCCGCCCCAAGCTTGCGCGGTTCGAAACGGAGCTCGTCGCGGAGCTGGACGAGGAGGTCGAGCATGATCTCCATCGCATCGGCGTACGCATCCAGGGCGAAGATCTGGGACCCGATGTGGGAGTGAAGGCCGACAAGCTCGAGGCGAGGGTGCTGTAGAGCCTTCTCGACCGCGGCCCGCGCGGCTCCGGATTCGATCGAGAAACCGAACTTTGAATCGAGCTGGCCGGTCGAGATGTGGTCGTGCGTATCGGGCTTGACCCCCGGCGAGAGCCGCAGCATGACCGGCGTTCTCTGGCCCTCCGGAACGATATCCCGCAGCAGGTCAAACTCCTGATCGCCATCGATCACGATCGTCGCGCCCGCGCGGTAGGCCGATTCGAGGTCCTCGACGCTCTTGTTGTTGCCCAGGAAGTGGATGCGCTCCCTCGGAAAATCAGACTTCAGAGCCAGGTGAAGCTCGCCCGCCGAGACCACGTCGAGGCCGAGACCCTCGTCCGCGACGACGCGCAGGAAGTGGGGCGACGCATAGGCCTTGGCGGAGTAGAGCACCTGCCCGGCTTCGCCCATGGCGGCGACGTACTCGGAAGCTCGCTGGCGCACCGTCGCCTCGTCATAGATGTACAGCGGCGTGCCGTGCTCGCGCGCCAGATCGACGAGGTCGCAGCCACCCACCTCCATGTGGCCGGCAGCATTGACCCGGTACGAGACCGGGAAAAGCAACGCTTAGGTCGTTAGTTGGGGCTGGAGCCGCAAGACCCGCACGCGCCGCCGCAGCACCCGCCGCCACCACCCGACTCGGTCATGAAATCGGAGGTGGATGACTCGCTTGCGCCGGCCACCGCAAAGCTCGAGACCAGAACCCTGGTCTTGGTCGATTCGCAGGACGGACACATCTGCGCGCTGTCACGCTCGGCAAACCTGGTGAGGACCTCGAACTTCCCGGAGCAGCTCTCGCACCGATACTCGTAGATGGGCATCTCAACGATGGATTCTAAACTCACGCAACTCGCGGCGATGATCTCGGGCTGGCCTGGCCTCGTGTCGGGCCCGGCGGACGAGCTGGTCGCCGACTCGCTGGTCCTGCTCGAGCACCTGGGCACGGCGCGCCACATGGTCGACGTGGGGTCCGGCGGCGGGCTGCCCGGCCTGCCGTTGAAGATCGCGCGACCCGACCTTGCGGTGACCCTAATCGAGGCGGATCAGACCAAGGCCGCCTTCCTGGTTCAGGCGTGCGCGGCGCTGGGACTTCCCGACATGGAGGTAGTGGCGCAACGGGCGGAAGATGTGGGCCACGACCCGCGATACCGCGAAGCCTTCGACCTTGCTGTCGCACGAGCGCTGGCGCCGATGCCGGTCCTCGTGGAGCTGTGCCTACCGCTGGTGCGCGCCGGCGGCAGGCTGCTGGCCCAAAAGACAGATAAGGAAGACGCAGCGGCCTCCGAACGCGCGATCAGACTGCTCGGCGGCTCGCTGGACGCGGTCGTCCCGGCGCCATCCGCGGCACGGCGCTCAGGGACGATCGTCGTGATCTCGAAGATCAGCGCGACGCCCGACGCCTATCCGCGCCGCGCCGGTTTGCCGGCGAAAAAGCCCCTCTAAATAAAGTGAAAGCGGCGTGGGCCCGAACCCACGCCGCTCTTGAAGCAAGTCGAACGCTTTAGCTGAGTACCGCCGAACCTCCAGCCTTGATCGTCTTGAGGTTGTTCACGGC
>VBKD01000041.1 GCA_005888075.1 Chloroflexota bacterium | reverse complement strand
GAGATACGTCTTGCCGCACCCGGTCGGGCCGACCAGCAAGACGTTCGACTTCGTCAGTTCCACATCGCCCACCGATTTCGACGCCGAGATTCGCTTGTAGTGGTTGTAGACCTGCACCGACAGGACCTTCTTCGCCCGCTCCTGGCCGATCACATATTGGTCGAGAGCCGCACAGATGGTCTTCGGGTTGGGGATGAAGCCTGTCTTTTGCTTCTTCTGACCCGCAGACCGGTTGTCATCCTCGAGGACCTCCTGGCAGAGGTCGATGCACTGGTCGCAGATGAACACGCCGGGCCCGGCGACCAGTTTGCGCACCTGGTCCTGGCCTTTGCCACAAAAAGAACAGCGCGTGTAGCGTCGGCGGTCTTCTCTTTCGTTCATTGGTCCCTAGACATTAAGACGAAGCGGGCGCCGGGGGATTATGGCCCCAGAGAATCTCGTTGGCAAGGCTTATACATTCACTGCAGATATAGACGCCAGAGCCGGCGACGAGTCGGATCCCTCTCTCGCCCTGCTGCTTGCCGCAGAACGAGCATTTCGGCCGGTGCCTTTTGATCTCGCCGCTCTTGCTCTTGCGTCGAAAGATCATCCGGCGGTGACCTTCTCCTTCTCTTTCTCTTTTTCTCTTTCCTTCTCTTTGTCTTTCTCGCCAAATTTGGTCGGAGTGAGGATGATGTCGTCGATCAGCCCGTACTCCTTGGCAGCCTCAGACGTCAGGAAGTAGTCACGCTCCGTGTCCTGCGAAACCTTCTCGATCTTCTGGCCCGTGTGCCTGGCCAGGATCTGGTTCAGCTGCTCGCGGGTGCGGAGGATTTCCTTGGCGTGGATCTGGATATCGCTCGCCTGGCCCTGCATCCCGCCCCACGGCTGGTGGATGAGGATGTTGGCGTGGGGCAGCGCGAAGCGCTTGCCGGCGGCGCCGCCCGCCAGCAGCACCGCGGCCATCGAGTAGGCCATGCCGATGCAGATGGTCGAGACCGGCGGACGCACGTACTGCATGGTGTCGTAGATCGCGAGGCCCGCGGTCACCTGACCGCCAGGGCTGTTGATGTACAGAGCGACCTCTTTTTCGGGGTCCTCCGACTGCAAGAACAGGAGCTGGGCGACGACGAGGTTGGCGACCTGGTCGTCGATCGGCGTCCCAATGAAGACGATGCGCTCCTTCAGGAGTCGCGAGTAGATGTCGAAGGCACGCTCGCCGCGGCCCGTGTTCTCGACAACCATCGGGACGAGGTAGCTGGACGGCTGCTGAATGTCTTTCATGTCGCGCACAAGGTCATTCTAGACACGGGGTACCCCGATTCCGTCAAGAGCCGGCTTCGGCGACTTCAAGTAGCCGCTTCAGCACCCTCAACCGCCTGAGCCGCGACGCGTAGTAGCTGTGGCCGCTGCGGCTCCTGATGATCTCGGCGGCCTTTCCTTTCAGCTCGTCGTCCTTGGCGGTTTCCTCTTCGATGAACTCATGGATCTCGTCGTCGGACGGCTCCAGTCCCTCGCGCTTGGCGAACTCCCCCAGCACGAGGTCGATCTTCAGTCGCGCTTCGGCCGCAGGTCTCTCGTCCTCCATCCACTGATCGATCGATTTGCCGAGGTACTGCAGGTAGCGCTCCAACTTCAAGCCCTGGCGATTGAGCGTCCGCTCGAGCGCCTCCAGCTGGCTGGTCAGCTCCCGGTCGACCAGGGTCTGCGGAACCTCGACGCTGGAGGCGTCGACCAGCGCCCTGACCACCTCCTGCTCGCGCTCCAACTTTTCCATGGCCCGAACGGACTCCTCCAACTCTTCGCGCACCGACTGCCTGTATGACTCCGCCGTCTCATGCGCACCGTTGCTCAGGATCTTCGCCAGCGCGTCGTCCAGCACAGGAAGCATCTTTTCCTTCACTCCGCGGACAGTGACCCGGATGGTCGCCTGCTTGCCCGCGAGCTGAGGGCTGCTGTAGTTATCGGGAAATGTGACGCTCGCCTCGCGGGTCTCGTCGACAAACGTGCCCGGTAGAACCGCGGCCAGCTCTGGCAGAAGAACGCCGTCCTTGACCTCGGCCTCCATCGACTTGCGCGACTCGGACTCCACGATCTGTCCGTCGGCTTCGACCTCGACGTCGATGACCGCGATGTCTCCCGTGCGGACCTCGCGCTCGACCGGTGTGATCTCCGCCATCGGGTCTCTTAGCTCCTCGAGGCGCCGCTCGAGCATCTCGTCGGTGACTTCGTGGCCGTGGAGGTCGGGACGAAGGGACCGAACGTCCGCAAGAGTCACCTCAGGCATGACGCTGATCGTCGCCTTCAACTTCGCGGGCCTGCCGCGCTCGAGCTCCAGGACCTCAACGTCCGGGTTGTCGATCGGATCGATGGACTTTTCGTCGAGCGCCTGGCGCAGCACCTCCGGCACCATCGTGTCCACGACCTCTTCGCGCAGCACGGCAGGACCGATCCGCGCTTCGACAAGGGCGCGAGGCGCGCGACCTGGGCGGAAACCTTCGATCTTCGCCCGCGACGCCAGACGGTTGAGCACCTTTTCGTATGTCGCGTCCACAACCTCTGCCGGGACCTCGATCGTCATGCCCACCTGGCTCTTGGGCAGCTGCTCAGTCAAGACAGAGAGGTTGGAGGACACTCACGCGATTGTAGGGACGCCGAGCCGGCGCCTACATCGCGGTTAGTGGCAGAAAGGAGGAAGCAGCGAGGGCGACGGGCATGCGGGCCCGAGCACGGGGCCGGTGCCGGGATCTGGCGGCACCACGTACTGGGGCGTGGTCGGGCTCGGGCTTGGCGGATTGTCGCCGGGCAGCCGGGGGATGCTCTTGGTGTCGGTGAGGTACCAGCTGTTGTTGGGTCCCGCCACGACTCCGGGCGGCGCTGTGTACCAGTTGGTGCCCGGTACCCCGGCGAGGGCATTCGACACGAAGTCGTGAACGGCTGGCGAGGCGACATAGACACCGTCGGAGTTCTGAACCATCACGTGGCTGTTGTCCTTGATGTCCCCCACCCACAGGGCCACCGCCAGGTCGGGCGTGAAGGCGATTGTGACGGCGTCTTTGAAGTTGTCGGTGGTGCCGGTCTTGGCCGCGACGATGCGGTCCGGCCAGTGCAGCGCGCTGTTGCATCCGAAGATCAAGCATCGGTTCTGGTCGTCGGACATGATCTGGGCCATGATGTAGGCGACCGCGGGGTCGAGCGCCAGTCGTGCGCGCTGGTCGGGATGGGTCTGGTACAGGACCTGACCATGGGAGTCGGTCACCTGCACGATTGACTCAGGCGCGTGATAGACGCCCATATCGGCGTAAGTCGCGATGCCCGATGTGTGCTCCAGCAGCGTGACCGGATAGCCACCCAACGTGAGTGACGGGCCGTACTCGTTGAGGTTGCCGAGCCGGTAACCGCTCGGGAGGGAGCCGTCCGGTATGCGCGGGTTGAGGCCGAGGTTCCGCATGTAGGACAGCACGGCCGGCACGCCAATCGAAAGCTCCACCTTCACGGCGGGGATGTTCAACGAGTTGCCCATCGCCTTCTTGAGCGGCAGGGTGCCGTGGGTCTTGTGGTCGTAGTTGTAGAACGGAGTCGAGCTGTACGCATCCTTGTAGACCAGGGGGCTCGGTCCGTCGTACACGGGCGTGTCCACGGTTGCCGCGCGCGCGTTGATCACCGCGCCATACGTGTACGGCTTCATCGACGAGCCCATGTTCCGAGGGATGGTCGTGTAGTTGATCTGGCCGCCATCGGAGTTGTAGTTCGGCGAGCCCACCATGGCAAGGATCGAGCCGGTCCTCGGATCCTCCGCCACCAGGCCTGAGGAAAGAACGCCGGTCTTATCGCGCCACAGGTTCTTGGAAAGGTTGCTGCTGACGATCGACTCGCCGACCTGCTGCATGTGATACGAGAGGGTGGTCTTGACGTTGAGCTGCTGGAGGCCCGGCTGGAAGCCCAGCTGTCGCAGCTCGACCAGCACGTAGTCGATGAAGTGAGGCGCAGTGAAGCTGTTGATCGGCGCGTTGAAGGTGAGCTTTTCGGCGAGCGCCTTGTCCATGTCCTCTTGGGTGACGAAGTTGGAGCGGACCATGGCGCGCAACACTTCGGTTTGACGGAGCTTGGCCGCCTCGGGATGCAGGACCGGGTTCCATTCGGTGGGCGCCTGCGGCAGGCCGGCGAGAACTGACGCCTGCGCGAGGTCGAGCTTCGCGGCCGGGATATGGAAGTAGCTCTCGGCGGCCGCCTCGACGCCATATGACTGCGAGCCATAGAAGCTCTTGTTCAGATAGAGCTCCATGATCTGGTCTTTGCTGTAGGTCTGGCTCAGCTCGTAGGCAAGGGCGAGCTCTTTGACCTTTCGGCTGGCCGTCTGGTCCGGCGTCAGGAACTGCTGCTTGGCCAGCTGCTGCGTGATGGTGCTGCCACCACCGACGACATGACCGGCGCGAATATTGTCGAGCGCGGCTCGGACGATGCCCACGACGTCGAAGCCAGGGTTGGAGTAGAAACCCCTGTCCTCAATCGCGACCGTGGCCTGGATCATGATCGGGTTCACGTCTTTCAGCCTCACGGCCAGGCGGTGGTTGCCCTGGTTGCCGACGTCGGCGAGGATCACCGCGCCACTGTTGTCGGTGATCACCGTGTCACCCGCGAACGCGGCGCTGTCCAGGCCCTGGATCGAAGGCAGGCTCTCGAAGAAGGACTGCGCGTATGCGTCGGCGGCGAAACCGACTACCAGCAGGATCGCAAGCAGGACGCCGAGCCCTCGCAGGACGGTGGCCCGCCGCATCTTCTGGCCGATGGGCGACCAACCCGCGTGGATCCGGGCGCGGGGGCGGTGGCCGCCCTTGGTTTTGATCTTCTCTGGATTATTTCGAGACATGATTTGGGAGGCGCGAAGATTCTACCTTCGCCCTCCAAACCAACGGACGTCAGTCCAGCGGGGTTACGGAGCCTTGCTTCGGCCGGGCAAACACTTCCTCGGCCGCGACCAGCTTCTCCTGGCGGGTGCCGGGAAAGTGGACCCTCACGCCTGGCCGTCCCGGGCTGCCGAGCTCCCAGCCGGCCCGGTACAGCTCGGCCGCCTGCGCCAGGTCGGACGCCTGGGCGATCTTGACACCGTCCGTGAAGGTCAGGGTTTGGGACGTGGCGCCCGGGAAGCCCAGCCGCACCTCCCCACCGGTCTTCAGGTTGTAGGCATATTCGTCGAGCGACCCGGCGTCGCTTCTCGCCACCAGCTCCCCGACGTTCGGAAAGCTGCCCTCGCGCATCTGAGCCTTGAGATCGGCGCGCGCGACGCGTCCGGCCAGGCGCTCACGCCGCCGGAGCTCGGTGGAGAGAACATCACGCTCGCCGCGGAGCGCTCCGAGATCCCGCTCGAGCGGGCGCATCCGCTCGCGGATTTCGACGAGCCGCCGCTCGATCTCGGCGGCATCGATCTCGGTAAGGTCTTCGCGAGTCATTCCGTCTAAGTCTCGTGGTCTGCGTGCCGGTTGCGATAGCCGGCATAGAGCGCGAGGTCGTAGACGATCTTCAAACTGCCTCCAGCCAAGAACGGAGCTCCGAATGCCGCCGCGCCGATGGCGACTCCGGCGAGCGCCGGACCGAATGCCTGGGCAACACCGCGCGCGGCGCCTGTGAGGGCGACAGCTGCAGCGCGGTCCGCCTGCGGAACGACCGAGACGACATAAGCCTGCCGGGCGGGCACGTCCATCTGCGAAAGCAGGAAACGCGCGAACAGGAGCGCGATCGCCCAACCAAGGCTCGGACTCAGAGCGACGAACAAAAGCAGCACGTTGCTCGGCAGATGCGTGAAGACCATCGTGTTGATGAGTCCGATACGCACCGAAATGCGCCCGGATAACTCGTAGGAGACCGCCTGAAGCAACGCGATCCCGGCGAACACCGGGCCGAGCAGCTGAGGTCCGGCGCCGAACCGGACATGCAGCCAGTAGCTGATCACCGCGTTGGCAACCAAACCGCCTGCGAACGAATCGAGCGCGAAGAGCGCCGCAAGTCCGGCGATCACGCGCCGGGTCTCGGGTCGGCTCAACACCCCGAAGACGGCGCGGACGCGTGTCTCAACCCGTTTGCTCATCAGAAGCGGCAGCCCCGCGGTCATCAGCCCGATCAGCGCATACAGAAAGAAAAATGCACGACCCGTCTGAAGCGTGGCCAGGGCTGCTGCCAGGCCGCCCGCCGCGTTGAACAAACCGCCGCTCAGTGAGTACCGACCGAACGCCAGGTTCCGCCTGTTGGGCTCCACCACCTCGGCCAGGGCTGCTTGCTCCAGCGGCGCAAAAGGACCAAGGTCGACGCTGGCCGCCCCGAGCATCCCAGTCACGCCCGCCACAACCAGCCAGGGCGCTTGCGTCGCCAGCGCAAGGTCGAGGCCGGTGACGGTCATCAGCAAGCCGGTCAACGCGAGAGTGCGGCGCCGGCCGAGCCTTGCGGCCAGCGCGACAGAGCCCAAGCCGGTCAGCGACGACGCCGCGAGCCCGATGCCGAGGGTCACGCCGATCAGGAAGGGCGAAAGCCCCAACCGCTCGAGGTACAGGCCGACCAGGACCGCGGAAAAGCCGAAACCAAACGCCCGGAGACCCCGGGCGGCAAGCAGAAGGCCTCGGTCTCTGTTCAGGAGCGGCGACGGCTCAGAAGGAGCCAAGCGGCAACGGAGATGACTGCAATGACCGCCAGGATCCTGATCGCGGTGTTCGCAGCATTGTTCGCTGCGGTGGGCTGCGACGGAGGCAACCGGAGAGGCGGACTTGGCGAGGCCACCTGCGTGGTGGCAAATACAAGGTGCCCCTCGCCGTGCGCGGTGGTTGGCGTGCCCACCACGGTGAAGACACGGCACGAGGGATCGCATCGCACGCCGATCATCGATGCGCCACCCTCGGTTGCCGCCAGCAGGTCGCCTTCCTGCACGCCGGCCCCGACCAGGTCACTGCTCGACAGCCGCAGGACGTGGTCGGTCCCTGGGTGAGGGTTGCCCGGTGTGGCTCGATCCGAGTAGTACAGGTAACCACCTCGGGTGAATCCGGCCGGGACGAACGCCACTGATTCGACGCCGATGTCGCCACCGGCCGGCAGGCCCGAGCTGACCACCAGTGTCGACGTGCCGTCCGGCGCGACCGCGTAGATCTTGCCGCTCACCTCATCCGGTGCGATGAGCGCGCCCCCGAACGACCCAAAGGTCGCCGGCGCGACAGCCAGGCCACCCTCCATGACGGGAGCGGTACGAGTCAAGAATTCAACCCCGCCATTACAGTCGATCGCGGCGATCTGAGTCTTGCCGCTGACTGGCGCTGTGACGAGCAACCGGTGGCCAAACGTGCCTGTCGTGTCGAATGTGATGCCGTTCAGTCCTTGCACAGGGACATTGGCGAATGGCGTGACCTTCGAGCCGGTCTTGTCGACACGCGTGATGCCAATGGGTGCATGGAGCCGGAGGATGTAAGTCTCGTCGAGTTGAAAGTCGCACCCAGCTCGCGCGACATGCAGCCCTGGCGAGACCGCGAGGTATGCCTCGGCCGCATTCGCTTCCGCCTTATACCCGGGCGCGAATGTGCTCGTGCCGGCGCCAGAGTTCAAGAGGGCGAGACCACCCGACCACGCGGTGACGATGGAACCGTCGCTGCGTGGCCCGCCCAGGTCGAAGACTCCCTGGACCGACGGCCCGGGCACCCAGGCCGCGCCCGCCGCGCCGGCGGCCACGGGCGGCAGTGCGAACAGCGTGACGGTCAGCGCCGCGAGCAGCCGATGCACCCTCCGAGAGTACGCGGGGCAGGTATTTCAACAGCTATGTTGAAGAAATCGTAGACTGAACTTCGTGGATTCCAGGCGCGAAACCATCCTCGCCTTCTTGAAGATGCACGGCCCCGCCACCCTGGGGGAGATCGCCTCGCACCTCGAGGTGTCCAAGCAGGGGGCGATCCGCCACCTCGAGGCCCTGGAGACCGACGGCCTGGCGACTGTCTCGCCGTCCGAGTCACACACCCGTGGCCGGCCGGAGAACGTCTACCGGCTCACGCCTGCGGCCGGCGAGCATTTCCCAGACGGCCACCGGGAGCTGACCAGCGAGCTGGTCGAGTTCATGTCGAGCGAACAGCTGAAGCAGTTCTTCGCGCGGCGCGCGGCGCGCATCGAGGCCGAATATGCCCCTCGACTGGCCGGTCTAGACTTTGAATCGCGCGTCCGGGAGCTGGCCCGGCTCGCCACCGAGCACGGCCATATGGCCGATGTGGTTGAGCTGGCGGATGGAGGACTCGCGATCCGCCACTGCAACTGCCCCATTCAGGACGTCGCGGCCCGCACGGGCCTCCCCTGTCTGAACGAGCAGCAGATGTACGAGCGACTCCTCGGGGCCGAGGTCGCGCGTACCACGTGGATGGCCCAGAACAGCAATGACTGCACGTACGAGATGAAAGAGAAGGACAAGAGAGTTGGCTGATTTCGAGATTCGGGACCTCAAAGCAAGCGTCGAGGGCCGTCAGATCCTCAAGGGCGTGACCCTGGGCATCAACAAAGGCGAGGTGCACGCCGTGATGGGCCCGAACGGATCCGGCAAGTCGACCCTGTCGCACACCTTGATGGGTCACCCCGGCTACACGGTGGACGGCGGCGAGGTGACCTTCAAGGGAAAGAACGTGCTCGAGCTCGAACCCGACGAGCGCGCGCGGCTGGGCATGTTCCTTGCTTTGCAGTACCCGGTTGTCGTGCCGGGCATCTCGATGACCAACTTCCTCCGGACGGCGCTGAACGCCAAGCGCGGATATGACGGAAAGGACAAGTCGAAGCAGATCTCACCCAAGGAGTTCCGCTCGATGCTCAAGACCGAGCTCGAGGTGCTGCACATGGACGACTCCTTCCTGCCGCGCTACATCAACGACGGGTTCTCCGGCGGCGAGAAGAAGCGCGCCGAGATTCTGCAGATGGCGATGCTGAAGCCCGAGATCGCGATCCTCGACGAGACCGACTCAGGCCTCGACATCGACTCGATCAAGTTCGTCGCTGAGGCGGTGAATCGCATGCGCGGCCCGGAGCTGGGCGTGCTGATCATCACCCACTACACACGCATCCTCGAGTTCATCAAGCCGGACTTCGTCCATGTGCTCGTGGACGGGAAGTTCGTGCTGGACGGTGGGCCTGAGATCGCCGACAGGTTGGAGAAGACCGGATATTCCGAGTGGGTCAAGGAAGAAGACTCACCCAAGGAGGTTGCCTGATGGCCACCGCACCCAAGATCGATGTCGGCACCGATTACAAGGAGAAGTACGGCTTCTTCGTCCCCGAGGAATACATCTTCAAGGCGAAGCGCGGCCTAAACCCCGAGATCGTCAAGGAGATCTCGTGGATGAAGCAGGAACCCGAGTGGATGACGAAGATGCGACTCCGCTCGCTCGAGATCTTCCGCAAGAAGCCCATGCCCACGTGGGGCGCGGATCTCTCTGTGATCGACTTCGAGAACATCTTCTACTACCTCAAGGCCTCCGACAAGCAGTCGAAGACGTGGGAGGAGCTGCCGCCTGACATCAAGGCGACGTACGACCGGCTCGGCGTGCCTGAGGCTGAGCGCAAGTTCCTCGCGGGCGTCTCCGCGCAGTACGAGTCCGAGGTCGTCTACCACTCGCTGCAGGAGGAGCTCACCAAAAAGGGCGTCATCTTCACCGACACCGACTCGGCGCTGCGTGATCACCCCGATCTGTTCAAGGAATACTTCGGCACGGTCATCCCGCCGGCGGACAACAAGTTCTCGGCGCTCAACACGGCGGTCTGGTCCGGCGGCTCGTTCATCTACGTCCCGAAGGGCGTGCGCGTGGACATCCCGCTGCAGGCCTACTTCCGCATCAACGCGGAAAACATGGGGCAGTTCGAACGGACGCTGATCATCTGCGACGAGGGTTCGTTCGTGCACTACATCGAAGGGTGCACGGCGCCGATCTACACCACCGATTCGCTGCACTCGGCGGTGGTCGAGATCATCGTCAAGAAAGACGCGCGCTGCCGCTACACGACGATCCAGAACTGGTCGACCAACGTGTTCAACCTCGTCACCAAGCGCGCGGTCGCTTACGCCGATGCGACGATGGAGTGGGTCGACGGCAACCTGGGTTCGCAGATCACCATGAAGTACCCGAGCGTCTACCTGATGGAGCCCGGCGCCAAGGGAGACGTTCTCTCGGTCGCGTTCGCCGGCAAGGGTCAGCACCAGGACGCGGGCGGCAAGATGATCCACGTCGCGCCGAACACGACCTCGACCATCACGTCGAAGTCGATCTCCAAGGGCGGCGGGCGGACCTCGTACCGCGGGCACATCAAGATGTATCCCGGCGCGAACAACTCCAAGTCGTTCGTCAAGTGCGACGCCCTTCTGCTCGACGACGAGTCGCGCTCGGACACCTATCCGTACAACGACGTCGACGCAGAGAACGTGACCCTCGGCCACGAGGCGACGGTGAGCAAGGTCTCCGACGAGCAGCTCTTCTACCTCATGAGCCGCGGCATCACACGCAACGAGGCCGAGACCATGATCGTCAACGGCTTCATCGAGCCGTTCACCAAGGAGCTTCCACTCGAGTACGCCGTGGAGCTGAACCGGCTCATCCAGCTCGAGATGGAGGGCTCGGTAGGGTAGCGATGCCGTTCACCCTTGAGACCCTGGAGAAGTCCGTTCTTCAGGGTGAGCCCGACTGGCTGCGCGAGCGGCGGCAATCCGCTCTCGCGACCTACGAGCGGCTGCCCATGCCGAGCAAGACCGACGAGGAGTGGCGCCGCACCGACGTCAGCGGCTTCAACCCCGCCGAGTTTTCCACGCTCGAGCACCAGAACGGTCTGAAGCTCGAGCGGCCGTCAGGCTTGCCTCCCGGCGTGATCCTCGAGCCCCTGCGCGTGGCAGCCAAGGAGCATCCTGACTTGGTGGAGCCGCGGCTCTTCGCGCTCCTGCGCGCGGGCCGCGATCGGTTCGCCGCGCTGCACGCGGCCTTCTTCACCGGCGGGACATTCCTTTATGTCCCCGACGGCGTCGAGATCGACGAGCCAATCCTCGGGCAGCACTTTTCCCACGAAGGCAACAACAGCGTCCTACCACACACGCTGATCGTGGCCGGCCGCGGTGCCCGCTTCAACTACCTCGACGAGTACATCGCCGAGGACGATGCCGAGGCCGGCTACCGCAGCGGATCGACTGAGATCTTCGCTGGCGAGGGCTCGCAGGTCGGCTACGTCGCGGTACAGAAATGGGGACGCCACGTGTGGCATTTCGCCGACCAGCGCGCGGAGGTGCAGAAGGACGCCGCGGTGAAGATGTTCAACGTGACGCTTGGTGGCCGGTTCTCTAAGAATCGCGTCGAGGCTTCACTTGTGGGCCAGGGCGCCGAGGCGGAGCTGAAGGCGATCTACTTCGCCTCGGGCGAGCAGTTCTTCGACTTCCACACCCTGCAGGACCACCAGGTGGGCAACACGCGTTCCGACCTCCTCTTCAAGGGAGCCCTGCAGGACACCGCCCGCACGGTCTACGCGGGCCTCATCAAGATCGAGAAGCACGCGGCGCGGTCCGACGCATATCAGGCCAACCGCAACCTGGTCCTCTCCGACGAGGCCATGGCGACCTCGATCCCTATGCTCGAGATCGACAACAACGATGTGCGCTGCACGCACGGCGCCACGGTCGGCCCCGTCGACCCCGATCACATGTTTTACCTGCGCTCGCGCGGAATCCCGGAGCAGACCGCCAAGCGCATGCTCATCCAGGGCTTCTTCGGCGCGGTGCTGGAACGCATCCCGTTCGAGCAGGCGCGCAACCTCGTCGAAGCGGAGCTGGAGTCGCGCATTGGCTAGGTATCGCGTCGCGTCGATCGACGAGGTGCCTGACGAGTCGATGAAGCACGTGGACGCGGGGCGCACCCCGGTTTGCCTCGCGCACGCCGAGGACGGCAAGTTCTACGCCCTCAACGACGTCTGTACGCACGAGGAGTTCTCCCTCAGCGATGGTGAGCTCTGGGGCCTGGACGTCGAATGCCCGCAGCATGGTTCTCGCTTCAACCTGCAAACGGGCAAGGTCACAGGTCTTCCCGCGGTGATCCCAGCCAAGACCTACCCGGTCAGCGTCGAGGGTTCCGACATCTACGTCGAGGTTCCCGAGTGAGCAT
>VBKD01000146.1 GCA_005888075.1 Chloroflexota bacterium | reverse complement strand
GGTGTGTACGTCTTTGACGCCTTCCAGCTTCTCCATGAGTCGCGACAGCTGTGCCAGCGAGTCGATCTCGACGGTGGCTGAAACGACCGCGGTCTTGTCGTCGTACACATGAACCTCCAGAGCAGACATGTTGACGCGGTTCTCCGCCACGACCGTCGCGATGTCGCGCATGAGCCCCTGACGATCCCAGGCTTCGATCTTGATCGCGACTGGATAGAGATGCGTCGCCTCGGAGTCCCAGTCGACGGGGACCACTCGATCGCGGTCTTGCGCGTTGACGGCGTTGACGCAGTCGGCGCGGTGGACGGTGACGCCCTTGCCACGCGTGGTGTATCCGACAATTGCGTCGCCCGGGACCGGCTGGCAGCAAGACGCCACCGTCGTCAGGATTCCCTTCTCTCCACGTACGAGCACACGCGGCGTGGGCTGCACCGACGGGATTAGAGGGATCGTCCGCAGGTCGCCGCTGCCAGGCGTCGTCAGAGCCATGCGCATGACCACCGCATGCGGCGAGAGGTCGCCGTACCCGATTGCAGCCATGAAGTCGTCTATGGACGAGTACTTGTGGAGACCCGCGATCTCGAGCAGCTTCGGTTCGGTCAGGTCCGAGAGGCTGACTCGGTGCATGCGGTGAAGCTCCTTGTCGAGCAGGTCGTGGCCCTTGGCCACGTTCTCTTCGCGCCTCTGGCTCTTGAACCATTTCCGGATGCGTTCCTTGGCGGACGCGCTCTTGACGAAGTTGAGCCAGTCGCGGCTCGGACCGTGGGGACCCTTCGACGTGAGGATCTCGACGATCTCGCCGTTTTTCAGCTCGTAGTCCAGAGGGACCATGCGCCCGTTGACCTTGGCGCCGATGCAGTGGTGGCCGACCTCGGTGTGGATGCGGTACGCGAAGTCCACGGGCGTCGTTGAGATCGCGCTGCCACTCCATCAGCTGGCGGAGCCACGCGAATGCCTTGCCGTCCTCGGCGGAGCGCGTCTTTGCCCCGCCCTCCTTGTACTGCCAGTGCGCCGCGATCCCCTGCTCGGCGATCCGGTGCATCTCCTGGGTCCGGATCTGGATCTCGATCGGCTCCCCGCCGTGCGAAAGCACCGTCGTGTGCAGGGACTGGTAACCGTTGGACTTGGGCATCGCGACGTAGTCCTTGAAGCGACCCGGCATCGGCTTCCACAACGAGTGCACGACGCCGAGCACTCCATAGCAGTCCCGCACCGTGTCGACCTGGACACGAATCGCCGACAGGTCGTAGATCTCGGAGAAGTCCTTGCTCTCTCGAGTCATCTTCTGCCAGACCGAGTAGATGTGCTTGGGGCGGCCGGTGATGTCAGCCTGAATCCCGAGCTTGTCGAGCTCGCGGCTGAGGATGTCGCGCAGATCGGACACGAGAGTCTCGCGGTCATTCCGCTTCCTCGCGATCCGCTTGACCACGTCCTCGTAGGCATCCGGCTCGAGGTTTCGGAAGGCGAGGTCTTCGAGCTCCCACTTGATCTGGCCGATTCCGAGCCGGTGGGCCAAAGGCGCGTAGATGTCGAGCGTCTCGCGAGAGATCTTCTTACGCTTGGGCTCTGGCAGCGGGTCGAGCGTCCGCATGTTGTGGAGTCGGTCGGCCAGCTTGATCAGGACTACGCGAAGGTCCTCCGCCATCGCAACCATCATTTTTCTGATGTTCTCCGCCTGCTGCTGCTGGTCGGACCGCAGCGCGATCCGGCCCAGCTTGGTGACCCCTTCCACTAGGCGCGCGACCTCTGGCCCGAACTCCCGCTGAACCTCGTCGGCGGTCAGGTTGGTGTCCTCGACGGTGTCGTGGAGGAGGGCGGCGGCGATGGTCGCCGCGTCGAGCTCCAGGTCGGCCAGGATCGCCGCGACCTCGAGTGGATGGTTGACGTAGTCCTCTCCCGACAGCCGATGCTGGCCCGTGTGGGCGGAGGCGGCCCGCTCGTAGGCCTTCCTGACCAGCTGCTGACTTTCCGGGTCGAGGTGGTCGGCGATCCTGAGGAGTTCGGAAACAGTCAATTTTTGGTGTCCAAGAAGTTTAGGTTGCCAATCTAGTCTCCCCCCGCGAGCACAAACCTAGACTTATGCCCCGCCAAATGAACTCAGGGGCCTGGCCAATGAACTCCGAACGGGCGACCTTTGCCCTCCGGATCGCCTTCTCGGCCGCCGCCGCGGTCCTCATCCTGGCGGGCGCGTCGCTCAACGCCACCGGTCGGGACACCACCGGTATAGAGCTCGCCGGGGCTGCCGGTTTGCTCGCCCTGGCGGCGGGCGCCTCGGTTCGACATTGGCGCTTCGCCGCGCCCCTGGGCCTGGCGTCTGTGGTCCTGACACTTGTCCTCGCCCAGTTCAACCTCCAACAAAGCGACCTCCTCCTGCAGCTGGCCGGCCTGGCTCTGCTCGGGATCGGCGGAGGGCTGGGCGAGATCGCCTACCGCAGCTTCGGTCGGGCGATTCACGCGCAGTTCGAGCAATTGAGGGGTCTCAGCGGGCAGCTCGCGGAGAAGCATCGGGCGTTCCTGGCCGCAACCTCCGATGTCGATGCTGCTCACGCACCCGACACGACGGCTGTGACCGCCGGAATCGCGGGCAACGTCGGGGCGGATTTCGCCTGCTGCTATCTCACGTCCGCCGACGGACGCCGTTTCGTCCCCCAACCTCCGGGTATCGGCGTCGAGCGTCTCCGGCCCCAGGCCGTGAACAGACCGCACGGCAGTGCCGGGCCTCTGCTGACGGCGATCGAGCAACGTACGCCCTTCGCCGCAGCGGATGAGAACGGCCTGCTCGAGCTGATCAGCTACCTCCCCGAGGACTTCCACCTGCAAAGCCTGATCGCGGTGCCGATGCCCATTGGCGACCACATCGGCGGATTTGTCGTGCTCGGCCGGACGGCCGGTCCTTTCACTGACGATGACAAGCGCCTGGCGGCCACCCTCTCGGCCCGCGCCGGCGGCCAGATGGCGAGCGCCCACCTGGTTGCGCTGACAAGACAGGAGTCGGCTCGCTACTCGCTGATGAACGAGCTCGTCAAAGAAGCCTCCGGCAAGACCATGAACGAGGTCCTCGCGCTCGTGCTCGGCCGCGGTTCCGAGGTGATTCGGTACGACGCCGGACGAGCCCTGATGTTCCAGGGCGGCAACACATACGCCGTGCTGGACGGCGCCAACTCGGCATCCGAACCGGTTGACGGGGCTCTCACGAGGGTGCGCGAGGGCGAGACCATGCTGCGCAACCTCGTCACAGAGGACGAGGGCATCTACAGCGGGCTGCATCCCGCGCAGTTCGGCGGCACCATCAACGAAGCGCTGACGCCGATACGCAGCAAATCGGGCGTCATCGGCGCTCTCTGCCTGGGCAGGCGTGGCGCTTCCGGCTTCAGCCAGCAAGACATCAGTGCTCTCGAGGATCTCGGATCGATGGCCGGGGTCGCGGTCGAGAACTCGCGCATCCTGCAGGTCGTGACCGGCCAGGCCTCGCGCCTGGACACCGCCCTCGATGCCCTCGGCGAAGTCTCGCAGGCCCTGACGACGGTCACCGAGGGCCCTCGGGTGCTCGAGCAAAAGACGCTGGAGACGGCTGTCCGAGTCACGATGGGCACCGCGGGGCTGTTGACCCGGGCCTCAGAGGAAGGAAACCAGGTGGCCATCATGTCGGTTGGTTTTTCGGCCGGTGTCGAAGGCATGGAGTTCCAGAACGGCCAGGGTCTCATCGGCGCCGTGATGCTGAGCCTCAGCGCCATCGCCGTACCCGACGTGGCGGCAAGCTTCGATCTCAGCTCACCGCCCGACCTCCTGGGTTCCGGTCTGCATTCCGCGATATGCACTCCGATGTTGGAGGACGGTCGCCTGTGGGGCACGCTTTCGGTTTTCGACACCAAGAAGCGCGAATGGGAAACGGACGATCAGCGTGTTCTCGCCACGCTCGGCAACCAGGGCGTGGTCGCGGTTCGTAACGCCGAGCTCTATGAGAGGAACCAGCGGAGCATCTGGGAGCTCAAGAATCTGCAGGAGGCGCTGCAGGCGGCCACCTCGACGCTCGATCTGAACCAGGTTCTGCAGCAAGTCCTGGCCGGCGCGGCGAAGGCTTCATCGGCGCAGATCGGATGCCTGGCACTCGAAGACTCCGGACGCCTCGTCATGAAGGGGGGCTTCGGCACCGACCACACCACCGCCGAGAGGCTGGCCCTGGTGCTCGGCGGCGACATCTGCCGCCGGGTCATGGCGTCCGGCGAGGCAGTCATGGAGGCGATGGTCCAGGACGCGGGCGCCGACAGCCCCCTCAAACCCCGCGCTGTGCTGTGCGTGCCGATCAGGCTCCGAGGCACGCCGCTGGGGGTCCTCTTTCTGGCCAACTACCAGGTCGGGCACGCCTTCACGTCAGACCATCGAGACCTGGTCACCGAGCTTGCCGCACAGGCCGCCGTTGCGATCGACAACGCCCGCCTCTTCAAAGACCGTGAAGAGGTCATCCTCGCCGCCCTCGAGGCCCTGGCCAATGCCGTCGACGCCCGCGATCCGTACACCGCCGGTCATTCCGAGCGTGTGACTCAGTACGCGCTGATGATCGCTCGCCAGATGCATTACTCGCCGAACGACCAGCAGGCATGGGTGAGGCTCGAGCGTGGCGGGCGTCTACACGACATCGGATGACCGACGAGCTCGTTATCGTGCGTTCGCATCACGAGCGCTATGACGGCAAGGGCTATCCGGACCACAAGAAGAGTGACGAGCTCCCCATCTTTGCGTGGATCGTCGGAGCCGCCGACGCGATCGACGCCATGACCTCGGACCGCCCCTACCGCCGCGGCATGTCCCTCGATGAGGCGGTGGAGCAGGTGCGGGTTGGAGCTGGGACCCACTTCCATCCCGACGTGGTGGAGGCGGTGCTGGACGCCGTGCAGAGCGGCAACATGAAAATCATCTCGCAGGTATCGCTGTACAAGAACGCGCCGGCGGTCGGGGCGTTCGAGAACCCGACCAGCTAGTAAGCCTTAGCGAGCGCCACCCTGTATTT
>VBKD01000040.1 GCA_005888075.1 Chloroflexota bacterium | reverse complement strand
CGTCGAGCACCACATGAACCTGGTCATGAAGGTCAGCGATCAGGTGGTCGTTCTCGACTTCGGCCGCGTGATCGCCGCGGGCACGCCGCGCGAGGTGCAGACCAATCCGCGTGTGATCGAGGCTTACTTGGGGACGCAGCAAAATGGCGCTGCTTGAGCTGAGCGACGTGCACGCGCGCTACGGACCGATCTCCGCGCTGCACGGGGTCTCGCTCGGTGTTGACGAGGGTGCGATCGTCGCACTGCTCGGAGCCAACGGCGCCGGAAAGACGACCACGCTGCGCGCCATCTCGAGCACAGTGCGCAAGACCGGAGAGATCACCTTCGACGGCCACGACATCTCACGGCGCGCGCCCGAAGATGTCGCGCGTCTCGGCATCGCGCATGTGCCTGAAGGTCGCGGCACCCTTGGCCAGCTCACGGTTTGGGAGAACTTGCGAATGGGCGCATACGTGCGTCGAGGTGGCGCCAGCAAGGTCGACTACGACCGGGTATGCGGCTACTTCAGCTGGATCCCCGCCCGTCGCAACCAGGTCGCCGCGACACTGTCCGGCGGCGAGCAGCAAATGCTGGCGATCGCTCGAGCCCTGATGATGCGGCCCCGCCTCCTGCTGCTCGACGAACCGTCACTCGGTCTTGCGCCGATCGTCGTGCAGGAGATTTTCAAGATCATCCGCGCCGTCAACGAGCAAGACAAGGTGACCGTTCTCGTCGTCGAGCAGAACGCCAGCATCGCGCTCCAGGCGGCCGCCCACGCTTATGTGCTCGAGGTCGGCAAGGTGGCCGTGTCGGGCACGAGCGCTGAACTCCAAAAAGACGAAGCGGTACGCCGCTCTTACCTCGGCTACTGATGCTCTCCCTCATCCAACAGGTCATCTCGGGCATCGCCACCGGAGGCATCTACGCCAGCCTGGCGCTCGCGCTCGTCCTGGTCTACCGAGCGATGGACGTGGCCAACTTCGCGCAGGGCGAGATGGCCACGTTCTCGACCTTTATCAGCTACTCGCTGATCGAGTACGCGCACATCGACTTCTGGCTCGCGTTCGTGATCACGATCCTGATCTCCTTTGGGCTTGGCGTTGTGATCGAACGCGCTCTGATCCGGCCGTTCGAAGGCGCACCCGTGCTGACGCTGCTGATCGTGACCCTGGGTCTGTTCACCGCCTTCAACGGAGTCACGGGTCTCATCTGGGGCTACGTCTTCAAGAGCTATCGAGGGGGTTTTCCCGACCAGCCGATCCAGTTCGGCGGCCTCTACCTGAACACGCAGGACCTGGGCGTGCTCGGAGTGGTCCTGGTGATGCTGCTGCTGCTCTACCTGTTCTTCACGCGCACAAAGGCCGGCCTGGCGATGCGCGCCGCCTCGCTCTACCCGGACAGCAGCCGGCTCCTCGGTGTGCGTGTGGGTTGGATGCTGGCGCTGGGCTGGGGCCTCGCCTCCGCGGTGGGCGCGGTGTCCGGGATGCTGGTGGCGCCAATCATCTTCCTGGACCCCAACATGATGCAGGCGATCCTCCTCTTCGCCTTCACGGCGGCCGTCCTGGGAGGCATCGAGAGCGTGCTGGGAGCCGTGGTCGGCGGCGTCGCGGTCGGCATCCTGATGGCCCTGGTCGGCACCTACATCCCAGGCGGCCAGGACCTCAGGCTCGCGTTCGGATTGATCGTCATCGTCGTCGTGCTGCTGGTGCGGCCGGCGGGCCTCTTCGGACGAGCGACGGTGAAGCGCGTGTGAGGCGACTGTCCAGAACTCGTCCTGAGCTGATCGGGCTGGCCGTCGTCGCCGCCGTCGTCCTGATCGGCCTGCCCACTGTGACCAATCAGTTCTTCACGTTCGAGTTCGCCAAGGTCGCCATCTTCGTGACCGCGCTCATCGGCCTCAACCTCCTGACGGGTTACAGCGGGCAGATCTCCCTCGGCAACGGAGCGTTCATGGCTGTCGGCGGCTACACGACTGCGATCCTTGTCCAGCGCACCGGAATCCCTTACTGGACGACCATTCCAGTGGCCGGCATCCTCGCGGGTGTGGTCGGGTTTCTGATCGGCATCCCCGCCCTGCGATTGACCGGTGTCTACCTGGCGCTGGCCACATTTGCTCTTGCCCTGAGCATCCCCCCGGTGCTCAACCACTTCGACACGTTCACGGGCGGCCACGGGGGCATCGTCATGGCACCGGCCATGCCGCCTTTGGGTCTCGACCTCAGCCAGGAGCAGTGGCTGTACTACCTTTGCTCGGGCATCGCGCTCGTCCTGTTCCTCTTCGCCTGGGGCATCGTCCGCAGCCGCACCGGCCGCGCCTTCATGGCCATCCGCGACAGCGAGACGGCGGCCGTCGCCAGCGGGATCAGCCTGGCCTACTACAAGACGCTGGCCTTCGGATTGTCCGCGGCCTACGCGGGCGTCGCCGGCTCGCTCCTCGCCATCGCCACCAGCTACGTCAACCCCGACACCTTCGGCCTCAGCCTCTCGCTCGCGCTGCTTGTGGGAGTGGTCATCGGCGGCCTGGGGCTGGACTTCGGTGCCGTTCTGGGGAGCTTGCTCGTGGTCTGGCTGCCCTATTACGCCGAGAAGGCCTCGGGCCTTCAGATCGGATCTCTCTCGTTCGGCGGCAAACCGGACATCTTCTACGGAGCGCTCCTGATCTTGATCCTGTTTTTCGCGCCTCACGGCGCGGCGGGCCTCGTGCAGCGTGGGTGGCGATGGTATCTGTTACGCCGCACCGCGGCACGATCACCCCTCCCGGAGCCAGTGGTCGAGAGGTAAACCAAAAATCTTTGGTGCACTGCGCACCTAACGCTGCTTAAATCAATTGCAAACACGGGGAGGAGGTTCCATGAACAAGGCAGTGCCTCGCATCGCTGCGATCGCAGTCTTTTTGGTCACCGTTACCGCCTGTGGCACCCAGCAGTCCGCCGGCGGGGGAACGACGGCCACCGATCCCGGCATCACGAGCACCGAGATCAAGATTGGCGGGACCTTCCCGCTGACCGGCTCGGCTTCCTTTTATTACGCTGTCGCCAAAGGCGCGACCGCGTATTTCGAGTACATCAACACCGAGAAGGGTGGCGTCAACGGACGGAAGATCAACTACGTCGTCCTCGACGATGCCTACGACCCTTCCAAGACGCCTGACAAGGCTCGTGAGCTGGTCCAGGACCAGAAGGTCTTCGCCACCTTCGGCGACCTCGGCACGCCGAACAACAAGGCCGTGCGCGACTACTACAACGCCCAGAAGGTCCCGCAGCTGTTCGTCTTCACCGGCGCCAGCATCTGGGGCTCGGAGTACGACAAGTACCCGTACACCCTCGGCTGGCAGCCCGACTACGTGACCGAGGCGGCGATCTACGGCAACTACATCAAGCAGAACTCGCCCAACGCCAAGATCGCGGTCCTCTTCCAGAACGACGCATTCGGGCAGGACGGCGAAGCGGGCTTCAAGAATGTCGTTGGCTCCATGATCGTCCAGGAGGCCAAATACAACGCGGGTGATCCGTCCGATATGCGCTCCCAGGTGAACGCCCTCAAGGCCAGCGGGGCGGACACGTTCTTCATCATCGCCACGCCCGCCTACGCGTCCAGCGCCGCCACCAACGCATACACGAGCGGCTGGAAGCCGAAGGTGTTCGTGAACCAGGTAGCGGCCAGCACCGCCAACTGGCGGAAGGTGATCCAGCAGGTCGGGAACTCGACTTTTGCCGAGGGCATGATCTCGGCTCGCTACGTGAAGGATCCCAGCGACTCGACGTTCGCGAACGACCCCGGGATTGCCCTGTACAAGCAGATCCTGGACAAGTACGGCAACGGCTGCCAGTTCGCCGACACCTTCTGCGTCGCGGGTATGGCCTTTGCGTTCAGCGTCGTCGATGTGCTGAAGAAGGCAGGCAACAACCTGACCCGCAAGAACGTGGTGGACATCGCCGCCGGCCAGCTGAACGAGACCGACAACTTTCTGATCCTGCCCGGGATCAGGGTGCATACCTCTAAGACGCACCGGTTCCCGATCTCCCAGCTGCAGATGATCAAGTGGACCACGGACCACTGGGAGGCATTCGGCAGCATCCAGGACGGCCGCCCGGGCGCATAACCGCCTTTTCTCGAGTGCAGATCTAGAAGGGGCCGGAGGGATCCGGCCCCTTCTTTCTTGTCGGGTACGATGAGCAACTCTTGGTCGAGCGCCTCAAGCCCTACTGGCTTCACGCCTACCTGCTGATCTACCTGCCTTTCCTGCTGCTCGCCGACAGCCACATCAACGCGATGTGGCAGCAGTGGCTGCTCGGTGCGCTCACTTTCGTGGTCCTCTATCTCGGTGCGCTGCAGGCCCCGAAAGAACAGCGCCTGCAGGTCTGGATGTGCGTCGCGGTCGCAACGTGCTTCGAGATTTTCGGGTCGCTCATCTGGGGCATCTACCGCTACCGGATGCACAACCTTCCGCTCTTCGTGCCGCCTGGTCACGGTCTCGTTTACCTGTTCGGGCTGCTCGCCGCGCGAACTCCGGTCGTGATGCGCCACGGCCGTCGGGTGGCCCTTGCCGTCCTCGGTGGCGCCGGCGCGTGGGCGCTCGCGGGGCTGACCGTGCTGCCGTTGATCACGGGTCGCTTTGATTTGCAGGGCGCACTGTGCCTGCCGGTGTTCGCATGGTTCGTGCTCCGCTCGCCGCGCTGGTCGCTGTTCGCGGGGATTTTCATCGCCACCGGCGCGCTCGAGATAGTCGGGACCACCCTCGGCAACTGGTACTGGGTGCCGGTCGCGCCATGGACCCACATCCCGTCCGGCAATCCGCCTTCGGTGGTCGCCGGAGGCTACTGCGTGATCGACGCCTCGGTGCTGATCGCGCTCCGGATCTACAGGGTTGGCTTGAACACCATCATGACGAGGATCAACAGCACGATGACCCCGATCGCAATGCCAAACGTCTGGTTGCGACTCGCTAGGCGCTCAAAAGCAGCCGATGTCGTATCGCCCGCCTCCACCAACTTGATCTGATCGCGCAGCGTGGGTGTGTAGAAGGCGGCGGCGAGCACGACCACCACCACGAAGAGGACGAGCGCGACGTCGATCCACAGTGTCAAAAATGAATAGCCGGCGACGAACACCAACGCGAGGCCGGTGAGCAGCAGTACTCCGTAAGCGGGGTTGGCGACCCGGTTGTCGAGAAACCTGATGCCGTTCAAGGCGAAAGCTGTGTGGGAAGGATCGCGCTGGGCGCGGATGATCCAGACCGTGTAGCTGATGTTCGAGCCCACGGCCGTGATCGCGGCCAGGATGTGGATGAACTTCAGCACGAGTAACACAGACATCAGCCGTTCATCTGCACGGTCGCCGTGCCGACGGTCGTTCTCTTGCCAGTCTGGTCCTCGCCCCAGATCTCCAGCTCGACATGGTTGCCGTCCACCCGAGTGACGCGACCCCGGCAGCGGTACACCTGCCCCGGCTGGTCGATGCCGCGATAGCTGACGTCGAAAACTTTGAGCGTGCCGCGATCGCCAAGCCAGTCGGTGACCAGCTGACCAAGGAATCCCGCCTTCAGCAAGCCGTGCAGGATGACGCCGGGCAATTCGACGCCGCGCGCGTAATCCTGGTCGTAATGGATCTCGTAGAAGCCACCCGACGAGCCTGCGTACTGGACCAATTGGCGCGTGGTCGGGTGCTTGACAAGCTCGGGCAGCTCTTCGCCGACCTGGACATTCACCGGCGGATGGCGGTGGCCCTTACGCGCGCCACCTTGCGACCGTGCTGGTTCACGTATTCGGTCTCGAAGATGATGAACAGCAGGTTGCCGCTCGATCCGGTTTTCTCGTTCACTTCCACCACCCGGCCTGTCGCGGTGATCCGGTCGCCGACCTTGACCGGCTCGAGGTACTCGAAGCGGTTGCCGCCGTTCAGCCAGCCTCTCCCGTACTCCTCGGCCTCGGGAAGGTGCATGGACGGCGAGGCCAACGCCACCAGGAAGGTGGGTGAAGCCTCACCTTTCCACCGTGGGTTCGGATCACCGATTGCCTCCGCGAAGCGCTTGAGGTGACCGGCTTCCACCGTGGCTTCAAGGGGCGGCCCGCTCATCCCGATTCGCGCTCGAATTCGCTCGATCACCGGGGCGGTGGCGGACACGTTCGCAACTTAGCAAAAAGGGGAAACTGTATGGGGATGGCAACTGATGTCCTGTGCGGCCGCTGCGGCGCCGTGCTGACCAACCCTTCCGCTCCGTGCCCGCGGTGCGGTGCTCCCGCCTCAGGGGGGTATCGCAACGCCCCGACGCCGGGCGCCTATCGCGGGCCTGTCCCGTACCGGCGCAAGAGCCCCGCCGCGGCGGCGGCTCTCGCGATCATCCCGGGCTGCGGCCACTTCTACCTGGGCCACAACGTGAAGGGAATCGCCTACCTGGCCGGCATTGCGGGCCTTCAGTTCTTCGGCTTCGACCTGGACCTGACCGTGATCGGGGCCGCGGTCGGAGTGCCGATGGAGCTTGGCGGGGGCGGGTTGTGGCTGTTCAGCATCGTCGACGCGTACCGGACCGCCAAGCGCATGGAGGCCGAGGCAGGCTTCAGCGGTTAGAGCAACACTAGGTTCGGCGCTTTCGCGCCGGCGTTTTGCGTTTAGCCTGGGTCGCGGCCGGTTTGCGGCGCGCCGCGGCGGCGGCAGGCTTGCGCCGAGCAGTCGGGCGCGTGGCCGTCTTTCGCGGCCGGCGCGGGGTCGGTCTCGAGACGGCTTTCTTGACTCCCCGCGAGATGCTTCGCGCACCTCGCTTGATCGTCTTGGCGGCCGCCGACGCACCGCGCTCGGATAGCTTCAAGAGCTCGCGGCGAAGCTTCCGGTTCTCGCTGATCAGCTCGCCGATCGCGTCGCTGAGCCTGTCCACGATGTCTGACCCGCCGGACCTTTTGGCCGCCATTCTCTCTCCCGAACTATGTAGGGACCGGTGCGCGGCGACCGATCGCCGCGCACCGTTGGATTCCTGAGAACCTATGCCGCCAGAGGCAGGGGTTGCCTCAAGAGGCTCTTCAATCCTTCGCGCGCCAGCTCGTGCGCGGGGTTTGCCTTACGGCTCACGTAGCGCACAACGCGCCAGCCGCGACGGCACCGCTCACGAACCTCGTGTACCGCCATACGGAAACTGTCGCTCGACGGCATCCGACTGCGAACGACCGGGGCGCAATCCGTGCGCACGATCACACGGTGATGCGGCCACCGCGCGGCGGCAAGATCCAGCGCGCCCGCGCACACGTGCGCTTCGAGCTGGGCCGAACCACCCAGATGCGATAAGCCGAACGATTCGGTGTAGACCGCCCGCCCTCTAATAAAAACGGCCAAGCCACATCCGGCCCGGCCATGCTTGTCCAGCGCGGCGTCTACATAAATCACCAGGCACTCCCGCAAGGACTCATTCCTCCCGTATGGCGGTATTTCCTTACCGGGTCCCTGCGCCGCAGGCGTGGGGCGCCCGCCAGGATTTCGGAAGAGCCTAGCATGATGTAGCGCCGTTGTCCCCACCTCAACACAAGATGTGGGGCCAATGATCAAATCAGTCTGCCGGCGGAAGTTCTGCCCCCATCGCGTGATACCCGCCGTCGACGTGCACCAGCTCGCCGGTGGTCATGTCGAGGTAGTCCGATAGGAGAACGCAGACCGCTCGCCCAACTGGCGATTTGTCTTGCAGGCTCCATCCAAGGGGCGCCCGCTTCTCCCACACCTCTTCGAAATCCTTGAAGCCGGGGATGCCGCTGGCGGCAAGCGTGGCGAGGGGCCCGGCGCACACCGCGTTGACGCGAATCTTGTAGCGACCAAGGTCTCGCGCGAGGTAACGGGTGACCGACTCGAGCGCCGCCTTGGACACTCCCATCCAGTCGTATTTCGGCCAGGCGGTGGTCGAGTTGTCGAAGTCGAGGGTGACCATGGATCCCCCGTGCTCCTTCATCAAAGGCAGGAAAACCCGAGCCATCTCCTTGAACGAGAAAGCGCTCACCTGCACCGCCGTGGCGACGCTTTCCCAAGGTGCGGTGAGGAACTGGCCGCCGAGGGCGTCCTGGGGTGCGAAGGCGACCGAATGCACGATGCCGTCGATCCGATCCCACCTCTCCCCGACCTGTTTCGCCGCGGATGCCATATCCGACGGCTTCTGGACATCCATCTCGAGGATCTCGGGAACGGGGTCGAGCTTCTTGGCCGTCATCTGGGTGATGCTCATCATCCGGCCGAAGCTCGTGAGCAAGATCTCGGCACCCTGGCGCTGGGCCTCCTGAGCGATGGAAAAACCGATGCTCCGCCGGTCGGACATGCCGGCGATCAGGACGCGCTTGCCCTCGAGGATCACGGCGGAAATCGTAATTCCTAGCCGGGCTCGGCGCCCGTGGCGACTGGCGCGTCGCGGTGCGACCAGTCGCTCCACGAGCCCTCGTAGAGAAGGGCATCCGGCAAGCCTGCCAGCCGCATGGCGAGAACGTTGTGGCACGCGGTGACGCCCGAGCCGCAGTAGGAGACGGCCCCTTGCTCCGCGCCCAGCCCCTCGAATCGCTGCCGCAGCTCCTGGGGAGATTTGAACTTGCCGCCGGGTGCAAGGTTTTCCTGCCACGGGGCGCTGAGGGCGCCTGGGATGTGCCCGGCCTTGGGGTCGACCGGCTCCGCCTCACCGCGGTAGCGCTCACCCGCTCGCGCGTCCAGCAGTGGGAGATCTCCCAGCCGGCTCACGGCTTCGAAGTCGAGCACGCGCGAACGATCAGGCTCGCGAGCCGTGAAGTCGCCCGGGACGGTGTGCGGAAAGTCGGTTTCGAGCGGCGATCCCCACGCCTGGATCCCGCCGTCGAGGACGGCCTGATCGTCATGGCCAAACCATCCGAGCAGGAACCACAGCCTGGCCGCGGCCGAACCGCCCTCATCGTCGTAAACGACGACTTTGGTCTCCGAGGTGACGCCCGCTGCGCGCATCTGCGCCTGGAACTGCTCCGGGCTCGGCAGCGGATGCCGCCCAGGCCCCTCCCGCCCGCTCACCGCCTCCAGGTCGACGAACACCGCGCCCGGGATGTGACCGCCCAGGTACTGGTCGTGACCCTTCGGTCCCAGGAGATGCCATCGGAAATCGATCACGGCCACGTTGCCGTCGTTCATGTGAGTCCGCAGCCAACCGGCGTCGACCAATGGGCCAAAAGTCATGATGGCGCGACGGTCCTCGTGTCGTGGCAGAAATGCACCGCGTGCGGATGCATGCCATGCAATCTCTTCAACGATCGTGTCCACGCCTTCCGGTTGGAGTGCTGGCCGGGCCACCTCGAGAGGTCGGCTGCGTCCGCCTCGCGATAGATGTCGGCCGTGTACGCCGCATCGCCGATCATCACTGCTTTGCCGTCCGGCAAGTCGACGACCACGCTTTGATGCCCTGTGGTGTGACCCGGCGTCGCGACCACGTGCACACCTTCCGCGATTTCCGCGTCGCCGTCGAGCAATTCGAAACGCGCGCCGGCAAAGTCGAACCAGTCCGCCGTCTTCTTCTCCTCACGTCGCGCGCGATCCAGCTCTGAGCGCTGGATGTGGAACGGGGCGTGCTTGAAAACCGCGTTCTGGCCGCAATGGTCCCAGTGGAGGTGCGAGTTGATCACGATGCGCACGTCAGCAGGGCTGAGGTCGTGCTCCGCGAGAACATCGGCGGCATGACGGTTCACGACCCTCCACTCATGGATCACATCCGTGGGCCATCCAACGCCGGTGTCGACCAGGATCGCGCCGGCACGCGGGTGCTTGATCACGAATCCGTGGACCGGAACGTCGTTGAAGCTGCCGAGGCGTGCCAGGTGGAGGCGGACGATCTCCACCGCTAAGGAATGAATGGCGAGGCGGCGAAGAGCACGAACAGGAGGGCCATGTAAGCGAGGGAGTAAGTGAACACGCGCTTGGTCCAGCGCCGGCCTTCGAGGTCGAGCACCGTGATGCCGACCAGGCCGACCCCCAGGACAAGCGCACCGGCCAGATAAACGACGCCTGCCGAGCCGGTGAAGAAGGGGATCACGCTCACGACCGCCGCCAGGAACGCATACACGATGCTCTGGCGCTTTGCTGAGCGCTCGCCGGCGACCACCGGGAGCATGGGGATGTGCGCGCGGGCGTAGTCGGCCTTGATCACCTGGGCAAGCGCCCAGAAATGAGGAGGCGTCCAGAAGAAGACGACCGCGAACATGGCCAGCGCGGTCAGGTCGATGGTGCCGGTGGCGGCCGCCCAACCGACCAGCGGCGGGATGGCGCCTGCAGAGCCGCCGATGACGATGTTCTGAGGCGTCGAACGCTTCAGCCAGATCGTGTAGACGAAGACGTAGATCAAAGTGCCGGCGAGAGCGAGCGACGCGGCGAGCAGGTTCGCGCCCGCCCACAGAACGGCGAACGCAAGCACGTTGAGCGCGATGCCCAGCACCAGCGCATGCCCGGCCGGGATGCGACCATCGGGCAGCGGACGCCGCCGCGTCCTGTTCATCTCCGCATCGATGTCGCGATCGAACCAGCAGTTGATCGCGTGCGCGCCGCCGGCAGCGAAAGTTCCGCCGAGCAGCACCGCGATGACCGAGACCAGTCGCGGATGGCCGTGGCCGGCCGGGATCATGACCCCGACCGCGGTCGCGTCGAGGAGCAGGACGATGCGCAGCTTGAGCAGGCTGAGGTAGTCGCGCAGGACCTGAACCAGGCCTCGCGGTTGAGCCACGGCGGTGACCGTGCTCACGCCGGTCGCCTCTCCATCGCGAGACGAGTGGCGCTCGGAGCGCGGTCGCGACGGGGCAAGGTGAGCAGCGCAGTCGAGAGCATCCCGGCCCACACGAGCGTCGCGAGCGCGACGTGCAGCCCGTTGAAGAATGCGGCGTCGGTCGACGCCGCACCGGCACCGATCGCAACCTGGACCGCAAACACAATCAGCGTGCCGGACGCTAAAACACCAAGACCTGGAAGTCGCAACGCTCTGATCAGCGTATAGAGAAGCAGCACACCGATGAGCAGCACGGAGCCGCGATGCAGCATCGTGAACGCGTCCGAGCCCGAAATGCTCACAGCGAATCCGTTGCCGCAAAGCGGCCACGAATGGCAGCTCTCATCCGCGCCGCTTGCCACGACGGTCGAACCTGTGAGGAGCAGCGCAAACGTGGCGGCGGTCGCGATCGCAGCCAGCCTTCGGAACCCGGGATCGCGCACTCCTTCGGACTCTGGCATGGACGTCACCGCCGCCGCGACCAGGAATCCCAGAATCATCATTGCGAGCGCGAGATGGATCAGCACCAGCCACGGCGCCAGCTCACGAGCCACGACGACCGCGCCCAGCAAGCCTTCACCGACCACTCCGATCAGTGACGCCGACGCGAGCCACGCCACGATCGGACGTCGCGTTCGGAACACGATCCACGCGAGCACCACGGTGGCGATGATGAGCACGCCTGTGACGCTGCCGACGGCGCGATGGGAGTACTCGATGATGGAGTGGATATCGGCAGGCGGATAAGGCCGGCCGTGGCACAGCGGCCAGTCAGGGCACCCGAGGCCTGAGCCGGAGACGCGCACCAGGCCGCCAAGCGAGATCTGCAGGTATGCGAACAAGGCGGTCAGCACTGCAAGACGTCGAAAAAGCGTTACCGACAACACCGTGGCCCAGTCTACTGAGTGGTCAGATTCGAGAGCTGAGCGGCGGCCACCCGCTCGTCGAGCTGGCCGATCTGGCGGCCCGCGATGGTGCCATCGCCCTTGATGAACACGGTCACAGGCAGCGCCGAGACGCCATAGGCCCTGCCCACGCTGAGGTCTGAATCGAGCAGCGCCCCCTGGTGAATGCCGATTCCCGATAGAAACGAGCGCGCTGCCTGCCCCCCATCTCCTTCGTTGATCAGCACGAGCCGCACGCCGTACTGCGCGCTGACGCGCTGCAGGAGCGGCATCTCCGTCTTGCAGGGCGGACAGTACGTCGCCCAGAAATTGATCACGGCCGGTTTCCCGTTGAGGTCGGCAAGGGTCAACCTGGCGCCATCGGTTGCGGTGAGGCTGAAGCTCGGCGCCTTTGTGCCGGAGCCTGTCGCCGCCGCCTGTTCCGGACCGGCGATTGTGAGCA
>VBKD01000145.1 GCA_005888075.1 Chloroflexota bacterium | reverse complement strand
GAGGGGCAGTTCCAACCGATGAGATTCAGGAAAGCATGGCTCGGCGTCCTCACCATCGGGCTTGCCGTGATCGCTACGGCATGTGGTGGGAGCAACTCGACAAATGCTGCCAATCAGAGCGGCACCTTGACGGTGTGGCTCATGAACGGCAGCGCTCCCCAGAGCGTGGTCGACGGGGTGAACGCGGACTTCAAGACGAAGTATCCCAACGTGACCGTCAAGGTCGAACTTCAGCAGTGGGGCGACGTCGGCACCAAGCTCGACACAGGTTTCGCCGGCAGCACTCCGCCCGACGTGGTGGAGCTGGGCAACACGATGGTGGCCAAATATGGCGCGGCCGGCGCCCTCGAGGACATCAGCGGCAAGAAATCGAGCTTTGACAACTCCGGTACCTGGCTGCAGTCGCTGACCGACTCGTGCACGATCGGCGGCAAGCTCTACTGCGTCCCGTATTACGCCGGCAGCCGGGCGATCATCTACCGCAAGGACTTCTTTGAGGCCGCGAACGTTCAGCCCCCGACCAGCCTCGACGGGCTTCTCACGGTTGGGCAGAAGCTGATGGCGGCGCACAGCTCCGACCCGAACTTCTCAGCGCTGTACTTCCCGGGCAAGTACTGGTACGCGGCCCTTCCTTTCATCTGGGATTTCGGTGGCGACATCGCCGCCCAGTCGGGCGGAAAGTGGCAGGGCACCCTCAACAGCGCGGGCTCTCAGCAAGGTCTGACCACGCTCTCGACCCTGGTCGGCTCGCTGTCTCGCGCCGACAAGAGCGGGGATGAGGCCAAGCAGGACGCGGCGTTCGCGCAAGGCCACATCGCGATGATCGTCGCCAACGGCTGGGAAATCGGCGTGATCACCGACCCGAAGTCGGGAGATCCCAGCCTGAAGGACAAGCTCGGCGCATTCCCGATCCCAAGCCACAACTCCGGCCAGACCGCGCCGGTGTTCCTCGGCGGCTCAGACCTTGGCATAGCAGCCAAGAGCCAGCACAAGGACCTGGCCAACGAATGGGTCGCCATGTTGACCGGAGACAAGTACATGACCCAGATGGCGACCGTCGGAGGCGTCATCCCCAACACCAGCTCCAAGCTCAACCTCGGCACCGGCCTCAACGCGATCTTCTACAGCGCGGCCAAGAACAGCAAGTTCGTGCCGAACTCGCAAAACTGGGCCAGCGTCGAGAACGCCAACGTGCTTCCCGACATGCTCGTCAAGATATTCACCAAGCAGATGGCCGTCTCGGCCGCAACCAGCTCGGCAAGCGACAGGATCACGGCGATACTGAACGGCGGCTCGTAGACCGCCTCAAAACCGAAATAAAGGGGGCTGGTTCGATGGGATTGGCGGTCGCAACGCCTGAACTCGAACCAGCCCATCGGCGTTCCAGGGGGCGGCGAGTCAACCTGCTCCCGTACGCGCTCGTCACGCCCAGCGTGACCGTCATCGCGGGCATCCTGGCTTTTCCGCTGGGCATGCTCGTCTGGTTGTCGCTCCAGCGGTATGGACTGCGGGAGCTGATCGCCCACCAAGGCGTCTGGGCAGGACTCGACAACTACCGCAGCATCGCTGCAGACCCGCTCTTCCGGCAGGTTGTCGTGAGATCCCTGCTGTTCACGACGGCGTGCGTCGCGCTGACCATCTGCCTCAGCACGCTAATCGCGATGCTACTGATGAAGGTGCGGCGGTGGATCCGAATCCTGCTCATGAGCGCGCTGGTCTTCGTCTGGGCGACCCCTGTGATCGTCACCGTAGACATCTGGCAGTGGATGTTCGATTACGAATTTGGCGTTATCAACTATTTGCTGACGCGCCTCCACGTCGGCAACTTCATCCATCACAACTGGTTTGACAACCCGCTGCAAGGCCTCGCGGTCCTCGTGCTCGTCGTGGTGTGGGGCGCAATTCCATTTGTCACCATCACCGTCTTCGCGGGCTTGCTCCAGGTCCCGGGCGACGTGATCGACGCCGCACGAGTCGATGGGGCAGGGCCATGGCAGACCTTTTGGCGTGTGACCGCGCCGATGCTCAAGCCGATCTTTCTGATCGTCATATGCCTGTCCACGATCTGGGATTTCGGTGTTTTCAATCAGATCTACGTCATGCTCAATCAACGGCCAAGCGCTGATTACTTCGTCATCGCGATCTATTCCTACCGTGAGTCTTTCGGTGTGGCCCAATACGGCCTGGGCGCGGCGATCGCCGTGGTCATGGTGCTCGTGCTGGTGTTCGTCACCTTCTTCTATGTGAGGGAGACGGTCAAGGTGGCGGAGATCGCATGATCCTGCCGCGCACGGCTGAAGGAGTCAACCCCGCCCGGGTGTGGTCACAGGCTCAGGTCAAGCTTGGTCTCAATTTGCGGCAGGGCTCCAAGCAGCTGCTGTATGACGCCACCGGCGTTGCCGTCGCGGCGATCATGCTTTTTCCCATCTACTGGATGGTCGCGACCGCCTTCAAGCCAGGGCGCGACATCCTGACGCTCACGCCGAAGTGGATTCCAGCGCCATTCACGCTGGAGAACTTCCGGGACGCGATCACGCGTCCCTACTTTGTGGACGACGTCAGGAACAGCCTTATCGTCGTCGGCGTCATGCTCATCCTCGCACTGACGATCGCCTTCCTGGCCGCGGTGTCGGTCGCACGCTTTGGATTCA
>VBKD01000144.1 GCA_005888075.1 Chloroflexota bacterium | reverse complement strand
GGTCTATACGTTAGATCCGATAAGCACCCCGCGGTTAAGAATTGCCACCGAGTTGAGGCGATTTGAAGGTGACTCCGGAATGAGGCATCTCAAGCTAATCGCTTTAGATAGCAATGCGCTCATTTACTTCGAGCAGGGGCTCGTCCGAATCGGCTTGAATGGTGAAGTCCGCTGGATCTCTGATCCCTTTCCACTTGGCTGCACGCTCGACTCTATCGAGTCTGATGTCGTTAGACTCACGCGGCCGGACGACGGACAACTGACGATCAGTCTCAGCAGCGGCAGGCGGATCCGCGGCTAGGTTACGCCGCCCTTTGCCCGTCTAGCGATCGCGTTCCGTCGCTTCCTCGCGGCCTATACCGCCAGCGGTCGGGCCAGTAACACTCCGCCCCGCAGCAACCACCTGTCAGTGGCTACGTTCAGCATGAGGCTTTGTACCACACTGCGCACGCCAACATCGCGCGCTAGGAGGTGGTAATACACTTGTCCGATGGCCCCAATCCGCCAGCGCCGAGCGAAGGTCAGCATCACACTGGATCCGGCCCTGCTAACTCCTCAAGACGAGGAAATGGTGGAGCAGTTCAGCGGCCCGGATCCGACGGATAAAAATGAGCTATGGACCTGGCGTAAGGTCCGTCGCGCCGCGGTCAGTAGAAAGTTGAAGCCCCCTGCGCGCTAAGGGTTCCGTCCGGTTACAGCAACATCCGTCGTGACGCCGGCCGGCGCGCTCGAGTGCCTGCCGATGTGCTCTGTTCAACGACACCTTGTCGCAATGCCTCCCAGAGCCAGCCGAAACCAAGTGGGCGGCTAGATGCCTGGATCTTGCTGACCGATCCAGGCGATGAGGGTCCCCTCGGTCGAACCGCTGTCGCCGGAAAAGCCGGCCGTGCCTGCGGACCGACGCGCGGAACCGGCGGCGGAGCCAGCGGGCGGCTGATGGCCGAGCTCTGTGGGAGTGCCGGCTGCGCCACCTCGGAGCGGGGTGCCGGCGGAAGCGTGAGGATGGTCCCCGCAAAGCCGACCGCAAAACAGATGGTGGTCTCTGGGCATTCGACGCCGCTGAGGCCGTTGCCTGTACCGGAACTCTGGAAGCTCCAATTCGACCCGCCGTCGGTCGTGCCGGCGATCGCGCCGACACTGCCAACCCCCAGGCAGATCATCGGCGTCACGCAGTCGACTTCCCCGATACCGGTCGGTGTCAGCGACCTAGTCGACCAGGTCGCACCGCCATCGGTCGTGGCGAAGATGTGATCGGCTACCACAAGGCATGCAGTACTGCTCGCGCAGTCGACAGAGCCTAGCGGCAGCGTTGTCGGTAAAGATCCCGAGGACCAATTCACGCCGTCAGTGGTTCTGACCGTGCTCCCCGAATAGCCCACCGCGACACAGGTCTGGATCGTGGCACAGCTAATCCTGGTCAGCGCTGTCGGACCAACTGAAGCTTTCAGAGTCCACGTGACGCCACCATCCATCGTCTCGAGGATCGAGCCGGTGGAATTCGCCGTGCTTCCGACAGCAAAACACGCGGTTATCGTGGGACAGTCGATCGCAGAGGGCGAAAACGCGGTACCGAAGGACTTCTGCGTCCAACTGCTGCCCCCATCGAGGGTGCTGAGGATGAAGTTCGGACCCACGACGAAGCACGTCGTAACGCTCGGACAACTCATGTCGTTTGCCGAGCTTGCGGTGTCCTCATACCGTTTCGCCCATGTCCTGCCGCGGTCATTGGTGCTCAGGACGACCGTGCTATATGGTCCGCGAATCGAGAAATAGCCGACGTTTCCCATCGCGAAACAGGTGTCCTGGCCTGGACACTTGACACGAATCAAGGGCGCGGTGGTGACCGTCGAGCTCAACGAGTTCCACGAATATCCGCCGTCGCTTGTCGCTGCGATCGGCCCGTAAACTCCGGCGGTGTAGCAGGTGGCTACGCTGGGGCAGGCGATGACCCACGAGGTGGCCGTCGACCTCCTCGACCAACTTGTGCCGCCATCGGTCGTCGCTATAGTCCCGGCGGGTTCGACGGCCAGGCATGTCGCTGTCGTCGGGCAGCTGATCCCCGAGATCGCGCTTTGAACAATGTTGGCGTTCAGAGTGGTCCAGTTCGCCCCGCCGTCGGTCGTCTTCAATGCCGTGCCCCACTCCCCGACCGCCAGGCAGATCGTCGTGCTCGGACAGCTCACGGATAGCAGGCCGTTCGCCGGCGGGGGAATACCAGCCCACCAATGGACCCCACCATCGGTTGTAAAGGCGATGGCCCCGGCACTCGCCCCACCACCTACCGCTACACAGGCGGTGGAGGTGGCGCAGCTGATTGCGATGAGGGCCGCCGATAGGTCGGGCGGAACCTGGGCGCTCCAGATGGCGCCGCCGTTGGTCGTGGACCGAATGCTTGCTGACTCGCCCACTGCAAAACAAGCGGAGACCGTCGGACAGCTGATCCCGTGAAGGTTGTCTTTGCTGCCCGACATCTGGGTCGACCAGGTGAGACCGCCATCGGCAGAGCGAAGGATGAGGCCGCCTTCCCCCACGCTGAAGCAGATCAGGGCGGTGGGACAACTGACACCCTTGAGGTTGGTGTCCGTACCGGACCTCCCGCTCAGCCAGCTCAAGCCTCCGTTGGTCGTGACGAGGGTGGTGCCCGCGTCTCCAACGAGAACGCAATCCGAGACGGTCGGGCAGCTCAACCCCGATAGCGGGTTGCCCTGCGGGAGCGGATTTTGCCAGAGCCAGGTTCCTGTCCCTGTCGACGCCGATGCTGCGGCCGGCGTCAAAGCTGCCGGTCCGAGCAGCGCCAGCGCAACGCTCAAGCTGGCGGCGATCACGCGGCTTCGCGACCGGTGCCGAGTTCTCAAGCCCCTCCTACTCGCGCCATTGTCCCCGCCAAACCGCTGGCGGTCAAGGGGCCCTCTGGCGGTCGCCGGATCATGCGATCCTGCTGCGCTATCGTGTAAAGCGACCATGGAAGTCCATGTCGCCCTGCCCAACGGTCACCGAGGCGTCACCCTAGCCCAGCTCGCGCAAATCACGGAAGTCGCCGAAGAGCTGGGATTCAACGGCGTCTGGCCGCTCGATCACGTCCTGGTCGGGCCCGACCTCAAGGATCGGTATCCCTGGGCAAGCGGCAACGCTCGACCTACTGTCGAATGGCCGCTTCACCCTTGGACTCGGAGCCGGATACTCAGAGCCGGAATTTCGCAATATCGGCGCAAGCAGCGTGTGGAAGACCCGCGGCAAGCGACTGGATGAGGCCATCCGGCTCTTTCGGCACCTGTGGTCGGGCGCGCCCGGACCGTTCGACGGGCAGTTCTATCGCTACGAGGAGGGGTACTTTGGACCTCCGCCGCCGCAGGGCGAACGGCTCCCGATCCTGATCGGCGGCGGATCTGAGGCTGCCCTCAAACGCGCCGCGACCCTTGGCGATGTCTGGCAGTCGACGGGACTCCAGCCGGATGAATTCGCCATCAAGGCGGAGAAGGTGCGAAGTTACGCAAACGGCCGCAGGGTCGAATTGGGTGCCCGCACCTCACTGGTCGGCGAACCCGCTGACGTGCTGGCGAAAGTCAAAGCCTTCCAGAAGGCTGGCGCGGAGCACGTCTGCGCCTACTTCGGCTCGACCGTCGAAGAGTTCGTTCCGGGGATGCGAACCTTCGCACGGGAAGTTATGCCTGGCCTCCGCTAGCAGCCCACACCCTACCCTCCCACGGGCGGGGGAGGGAAATAGCCCCGGCGTCACGAGTTCGTTTCGCGTCCGATCTTGACCATGGGATCGTACGAATCGTACAATCCGTACGTGAACTCGGGTAACCAGGAGTCAGGCGTTAAGCCTCTCAACCTCAGCGATGTCCGCTACCGTATCAGCGAGGTCTTTACCGATGCTGTCCTGCGCTATGGGCCTGTTCCTATCGCCAGGGGCGGGAAGGACCTGGGCGTGTTGCTCGGTATCGACGAAATCGCTCGGCTGGTTGAGGGCATCTCGTTTGAGCCAGAGGTCTTCAAAGAAGCCGGAGCAGTGAGCGTTTGGCTCCCAGAGTTTCAGGTCTACGGCCGCGGAAAGGATCTCGCCGCGGCTCGGCTTGACCTACTCGACGAGGTGCGTGATTACGTGCGCGAGTACCTGGAAGAGATTGATAGCTACCGAGCCGCCCCGAATCGGAGAGCCCATTTCCCTCACATCATCAAGGCATTGGCGGCCGATCTGACAGGTCACCTGGACCTCGTAATTTTTGCCGATCGTCGGATCACCCAGGCCGAGGAGGGTCTTGCCGCAGCCAACGTTCGATGAGATTCGCCGGTTTTGTGAGATAGATGGTTGGTCGAAGAAAGAAAGCGCCAGGGGAAAGACCGGGGACCACGACCGCTACGTCAAGCGACTCCGAGACGGAAGCATCCTTCGAACGAAGGCCTCACACAGTAAAGACCAGATTGGCGATCCGCGTCTGTGGCATCGGATTTGGAAGGAGCAGCTTGGGCTGGAGAGCGAGGAGCAGTTCTGGGCCGCGATACGAACCTCGTCGCCCGTTCAGAGGGACGCTGAGGCTCCCAGGGGTACGCCCGACTGGCTGATTCGCCGCCTGATTCATCAAGTAGGCCTGACAGAAGACGTGGCGCTCTCGCTGTCGCCCGAGGAAGCGGCAGCCCGCTGGGAGCGATTCATCACTTCGCCACACGACTAAGGGTCGTGCCAGTCCGCTACCGGTCTCTTTCTTTGGTCTCCATCGCCGCCTGGGCGGCGGCGAGTCGGGCGACGGGCACGCGATAGGGTGAGCAGCTCACGTAATTCAGGCCCAGCGTATGGCAGAACTTGATCGACGCCGGGTCTCCCCCGTGCTCGCCGCAGATGCCGATCTCCATATCGTGGCGAGTCTTGCGGCCTTCCTCGACGGCGATCTTCATGAGCCGGCCTACGCCGATCGTGTCGAGTGACTCGAACGGGTTGACCGGCAGG
>VBKD01000039.1 GCA_005888075.1 Chloroflexota bacterium | reverse complement strand
GGCTGGACGACCGGATGGTCGGGCGACCCGGTGATGGCGAGCAGGTCGATTCGCGCGCCGGCCGCCACCGGCGGAGCGTCCTTGATGGGCATGAAGACGAGGCGCCTGTCCGCTGAAGCGTCGGCCGAGGCGACGTCGCTTCGCTGGATGAGCTGACCCGCCACGAGATAGTGCGTCGCGCGGACGTTGGCCAGCTTCGACTCGTCGCCGAGAGTGAAGAGCAGACCGCGACTCTCGGCCAGGGTCGTACGCGCGAGCGCGATCGCATCCGAGCCAAGCAGCGCGCCCGCCGGAATATCGCGAGCAGCCACGTAGACCTCACTCGATTGACGCGAGGGGGACGCGAGCACCAGCAGAGTCGCGCTGACCCCACCACCGACCAGCAGAGCCGCCAGGGCGATCAACCAGCGTTTCATGACAGCGCGACGTTATTTCGATTTCGGGCCGGCGACAATCCAGCCTGTTAAGGCGCGTGAGAGTTCCGGTCACGCCAAAGGCTGTAAAGAGTCGCTTGACAACTGGGCCGCGATGAATATCTTGCTGCGCATGGCGATCAGCACAGACACCGCGTACACGGAAGAGACGGCGGAGGTGAGGCGGAGAATCCTCCTCGCGGAGTCCGATCTGCTGCTGGAGGACGTCGAGACGCTGCGCCTCCGTGACGAGGTCGATGCGCCCACTCGACTGAGGGACGCGATACGGGCGCTCCAGATCCGGTTGGGCCGCCGCCATCCTCAGGTGGCGCCCGCGACCCTGGAGGCGGCGCACGACCTCGTGTTCGCGGTGCAGCAGCGCTTGATGGCGGCGAACCCTCGAATCCCGCGGCCCAACCGGCACGCTGGGCGGCCCAGCGGTCAGCCCGTGATCACGGTGGTTCGCGAAGACCGGAAATGGAAGGTGCTGACCCTTCCTCCGCCGTCAATCAGCGGCGAGGACGCCGAATGGATCGAGCTCGTCGCAGGCACGGTCGAGCGTGCGTGGGACCGATGGTGTTACGCGCAGCAACAAGCGGTCCGCGCGGCGCGAGAGCGGTACAAGCCACACGTCGCGGTGGCGGTCGCCCAGGCTGCCTGGTCGAATTACTGGGAGCTCCTTCAGGAGGCCGAGCTGATCAAGACGAGGCTCCGCGGGCGGCGCGCTGCAGGAACTTTCTCAGCTCGGCGGCCCTGACGGGCGCATCGGAAGCTCGCACCCGCGCGGCGAACAGCTGGAGGAAGTGGCGTAAACCCTCATCGTCGAGGTGCGTGGCGGCTTCGATGATCTCCGCTGCGGCGTCCCGATTGCCCGGTTCGAGCACCCGCGCCAGGGTGTCCGCGAAGTCGTCCGGCAGCTCATGCATCGACCGAAACAATAGACTCGAGGCACCATGCAGCCCGTCGTGATCGGAGACGTGATCTGGGAGCCGAGTCCCGAGGTGATCGAGAGGAGCCGGCTCAAGCGATTCATGGACCGTTACGGCATCGAGACCTACGCCGAGCTGCTGCAGCGCGCGGACACGGACATCGAATGGTTCTGGGACGCGGCGATCAAGGATATCGACGTTGCCTTCTACCGCCACTACGACACGGTCGTCGACCTCTCGCAGGGCAAGCCGTGGGCGCGGTGGTGGGTCGGCGGGCGGATGAACATCGTGCAGAGCTGCCTCGACCGTCACCGCGACCGGGAGTTGCACGACAAGACCGCGATCATCTGGGAGGGCGAGCCGGGCGAGGTGCGCAAGCTGACCTACGGCGAGCTCGACCGCCAGGTGTGCCGCATGGCAGGGGCGCTGCGCAGGCTGGGAGTGAGGTCTGGCGACCGAGTCGGGATCTTCATGCCGATGTGTCCCGAGGTCGCGATCGCGGTGCTGGCGACGGTCAAGGTCGGCGCGGTCATCATCCCTCTGTTCTCGGGCTATGGCGCCGAAGCAATCGCCGGCCGCTTGCGAGACGGCGAGGCAAAGGTCCTCATCTGCGCCGATGGCTTTTACCGGCGCGGGCAGGTCGTGCCGATGAAGGAGATGGCCGACAAGGCGCTCACCAGCTGTCCGACCGTGACCAAGGTCATCGTCCACCGCCGCGTCATGCGCGAGATCCCCTGGACTCACGGCCGCGACCAGGTCTGGGAGGTGCTGCTCGAGGACGAGCCCGACCGGGCGCAAACGCAGGAGATGGATCCCGAGGACCCGCTGATGATCATCTACACGTCGGGCACCACAGGCAAGCCGAAGGGCACCCTGCACGTGCATGGCGGCTTTCCTGTCAAGTCGGCGCAGGACATGGCGCACGGATTCGACATCGGGGCCGACGACACCGTCTTCTGGTACACGGACATCGGCTGGATGATGGGCCCCTGGCTCATCTTCGGGACGCTGATCCTCGGCGCGACGATGGTGCTGTACGAAGGCACGCCGGATTACCCGGCGGCGAACCGTTTGTGGCGAATGGTCGAGGACCACAAGGCCACCGTGCTCGGGGTCTCCCCCACCCTGGTGCGGGGATTGATGACGCACGGCGACGAGGTGCCCGCGCACCACGACCTCACGAGCCTGCGCATCCTTGGCGGGACTGGCGAGCCATGGAACCCTGAGCCGTTCCAGTGGTTCTTCAAGCACATCGGCGGCGCCCGGATTCCGATCATCAACTACACGGGAGGCACCGAGGTGTCGGGCGGCATCCTGTGCGGCAACGTCATCACTCATCTCCGTCCCTGCTCATTCGCCGGCCCGCTGCCGGGCATCGCGGCGGACGTCGTCGACGCTGAGGGGCGGTCGGTGCGAGGTGAGGTCGGCGAGCTGGTCATCCGCAATCCGTGGCCGGGCATGACCCGCGGCTTCTGGGGCGACCGGCAGCGCTACCTGGACACCTACTGGAGCCGCTTCGAGGACGTGTGGGTGCATGGCGACTGGGCGTACGTGGATCCGGAGGATGGGCTCTGGTACGTTCTCGGACGCTCGGACGACACGATCAAAGTTGCGGGGAAGCGGCTCGGGCCGGCCGAGGTGGAGTCTGTCCTGGTCGGGCATCCCGCGGTGGCCGAGGCGGCCGCGATCGGCGTGCCCGACGAGTTGAAGGGAGAGGCGCTGGTGTGCTTTGTCATCCTCAGGCCGAAACGTGAAGCAAGCGATGCCCTGGCGGCCGAGCTGCAGCAATTGGTCGCTGACGCTCTAGGCAAACCCCTGCGGCCGAAGGCGGTCCACTTCGTCGGCGACCTGCCAAGGACACGCAACGCGAAGATCCTGCGCCGGGTGGTGCGCTCGATCTACACGGGGGCCGACCCAGGCGATCTGTCGTCACTCGAGAACCCGAGCGCGCTGGCGGCCATCGGCGCAACTCGCGAGTGATCGAAGCGCCCCACCCGGCTGCGCTCGCGCCGCGAGCGGAGCCGACCTCCCCGGCGAGCGGGGAGGTTTAGAAACTGAGGACCTTATCCGCCTCCATCGTCAGCCGCACGAGATCCGGCGGCGTGATGAACGTGGCATTCGGGGTCATCATCGACTGCAAGACCCCACGGGCCTCAGCGCAGCCTTTTCAAACGTAGACGCGAACGTTCTGGTCGAGACATTTGTCCATTAGCTCACGTAGCGGCGGCAAGCCGACGCCCAGCACGTTCGCGATGACGTCCGGCTTCATCAGCTCCGCCGCATCGCCGGCGAGAGCCACGCCGACCTCAACACCCGCCGGCTTCGCTCCGTTGGCCGCGATGTGGAACGGAATGCTGGACCGAGTCGGAAAGGACTGGGTCCGCCTGCTTTTGCTGTGGCTGGGCGGCATCGACATCGGGTTGACCATGCTTGCCGTCCCGCCGCTCCTGCCCTTGATCCATCGCGACCTGCACCTCGACGAGAAGGCGGTCGGCGCGTTGATCTCGCTGCCGGTGCTCCTGCTCGGCGTTGCGTCGGTGGCGGGCTCGTTGGTGATCGCCAAGCTTGGATTGCGCGGCGCGATCATCGCGGGATTAGGCCTGGTCGCGGTGTTCGGGGCCCTGCGAGGCTTCGGAGGCAGCACGCCGGTCCTGTTCAGCGCCACCTTCATGATGGGCGCGGGCGTGGCTCTGACCCAGCCGGTGTTCCCATCACTGGTCCGCGAGTGGTTTCCGAGGCGGATCGCGATCGCCACGGCCGCCTTCAGCAACGGCATCCTCATCGGCGAGACGCTGCCCACGGCGCTCACCACGCCGGTCGGCGTGATTGCGCTGGTCCACGGCGACTGGCGGTGGGCACTCGCGTTCTGGTCGTTGGTGGTTGTCGGTTCAGGCATAGCCCTGGCGTTGGCGGCGCCGAGACGCCCGCACGGGCCGGCCACGCCCGTGCGCTGGTGGCCGAGCTGGCGCGAAGGCCAGGCAGTGCGCATCGGGATCGTCATGGGCATGGCATCCGCGGCCTACTTCGGAGCCAACGCGTTCATACCTGACTTCCTCGACCAGACGGGCCGCCACAGCCTCATCTCCCCCACGCTCGCGGTGCTCAACGCCGCGCAGCTGCTGACAGCGCCGGCGGTGGCGCTGTGGCCGAGGATCCTGTCAGGACGCTATGGGTTCATCGGCTCCAGCGCGCTGATGGGAGCGGGACAGCTCGGCCTCGTGCTGGCGCCTGGCGCTGGGGTGCTCTTCTTTGCGCTGGTGACAGGATTCGCTTCGGCGCTCGCTTTCATCGTCGCGCTGTCACTCCCGCCACGCCTCGCAGCGGCGGGCGACGTGCATCGGATGAGCGCGGCGATCTTCACCACCCAGTATTCGATCGCGTTCGTGCTGCCCCTTGCCGCCGGCGCACTGTGGGACGCGACCGGCCTCGCTCTTCTCGCGTTCGTGCCAGGCATCTTTGGCGCTGCCGTGATGGCCTGGACGGCGATGGCGTTGCGGATCCCATCGATCCAACATCGCGCGGCGTGACCAGCAAGGACGGAAATGGAGCGGGAGACGAGGTCGAAGTCCCCCGAGTGCCGAGCGGTCGGTCCAATTCACCTATCGGCTTGGATGACGGCCATCTCGATCGGGCATCGCTCGGTCAAGCGGCGAAGAATTCCACCAGGACGGGTGCGAGTGCCTCTGCGTGGACGTCGTGCGTCTGACCGTCCAGCGTGCGCAGCCTGGCGGCTGGGATCACCTTACTTAGCCTCTTGGCCGTCTCCAGCATGAACGGAAAACTGTCGCCACCACTCATCACCAGAGTTGGCACATGGACACGAGCTGCTCGTTCGGTAGGAATCGAGCCGTCCTTACCCATGATGGCCGTGTGGTCATAGGCCAGAGTCGGCGCGACCGCCTCCATCCCGCCCCAGAAGGGTGCATGCCGCATCCCTTCAATTTGCGCGGCAGGCGTGCCTACATAGGCCATGAAGAGCGCAACCGCGTCACCTCGGCGATCCGACGCCAACGCTTCAGTGAGCTTCTTGATGTACTCGCTCCAGGCCCTTTGAGCCTGCGGGTCGTCGTTATAGGGCGCTTCGTACATGGCGAGTTTCTTGACCTTGTCGCCCAGTCGGACGGCTGCCTCCATAGCCAGACATCCCCCTGACGAATGACCATAGAGATACGCTGATCCTCCGGCGCCAGCGATCAAAGCGTCGATGTCTTCGATCTCCCGCTCGACCTCATAGGGCTTTGTGTCCCCGCTGTCTCCCCGGCCCCTGCGGTCATAGCTGTAGACGGTGAAGTGCTCGGCCAGCAGCCTTTCGAGCTCCGGCTTGGAGCCTGACGACCGTGTACTCATGGCTCCGTCGACCAGGATGAGGGGTGGGCCGTCGCCCTGCTTGTCGAACGCGATCGTGGTCCCGTCCTTTGATTTGACCGTGTTCATTCCCCGCCTCCTTCAAGCCAGCGTTTTGTGGAGTTGCCTACTCAATCCTTGCGAGTGACATTCATCTGAGACCGTAGCGATTCTGGCCCGGCTCGTGACACCTGGCTTCGAAAACCGATTGGCTGCTCACTCGAGGACGGCACAGGAAAAGCTGGAGCGGGCGACCGGCCTCGAACCGGCTACCTCAACCTTGGGAAGGTTGCGCTCTACCAGGTGAGCTACGCCCGCTTGCCAGAAGAGAGATTCTAGGTTTCGACGACCGCTTCTGCCCGCGGCGCCGCCTCGGCGACGACCGAGCGCACCAGCTGAGCGTATTCGTCGACGAGGCGCTCTGAACGCCTGGCGTCGAGCGTCGACGCGATGATGTGGTACTCGGGGCGGTCCGCGTCCGGCACCACGAGCACCCAGCCTCCTTCGACGAACACCTTCACCCCATCCGTCAGATCGACACGATCCTTGAGATGTTTCTCCATCATCGTGCGCATGACCCGCCCTTTGATGTCCCAGGGGCAGAACTCAACAGCCGAACGATGAGCCACGACCGGAATCTGCGATCGCAGCGCACCCAGTGAACCGCCCGTCTTGGCCAGAAGCTCGAGCACGCGGACGGTGGTGATGACGGCGTCAAACGAGAGAGCGAAGTCCGGCCAGCAATAACCGCCCGCTCCGTCGGAGGCCAGCACCGCCTCGGCATGCTGGGCCGAACGCAGGACGGCGACCGGCGTGATCTTGGTCGGGACGAACCGGCTGTCCAGCTCGTCGGCGATCATCGTGAAGGCGAGCGATGACGAGGCCGGGCCGAGCACCATGCCCGTTCTTTCTCCCAGCGTGAGCCGGGTCAATGACGCGAAGGCTGAAGCGTGGTCGAGCACATTGCCGGCCTCATCGACCAGAAAGCACCGCTCCCCGGGCGTGTCGATGAACACGCCGATCTTTGCCTTCACTGCCGCGGTGATCACGCCCATTTCCTGCAGCTGGGCCTTGAACGTGGCATCGTCCTGTTCCTTGACCACTTCGGCGGGCGACGCGTTCAGCGGGATGACTGTGCAGTTCATCTCCTGCAGGATTCGGGGCAGCACGACGGCCGCCGCGCCATTGTTGTAGTCGACCAGGACCTTGAACGCCGCGCTCCGAACCGTCTCGAGGTCGAGCTTGGCGATGACGTCGGCGATGTAGCGCTCCCACTGTCCATCGCGACGCGTGATCCGGCCCATCTCGTAGTGCGACACGCGGCGGATGTCCTCTCGGAAGAACAGGCCCTCCAGCCGGCGCTCGCTGCGCTTGTCGATGTCCAGGCCGTGGTCGTCGAATATGCGGATGTCGACGGAACGCGGGTCGACCGGCGACGTCTGGACCTGCACCGCCGAGATGTGGTTGTGACGCGCCCAGTAACGCGCGATCGGCGCGGGCAGCACAGAAAGGTCGATCACGTTGGTCCCTGCGGAGATCAAGCCCGACATCAACGCGCGTCCGATCATGCGAGCGGATCGCGTGTAGTCGCGTGAGAACGCGATCTCGGTGCCTTTCGGCGAAAGTGCGCCAATCGCCGCGCCGAGGCGCGACGCGAACTCCGGCGTGATCTCGATGTTGACGAGCCCGTTCAGGCCAAATGAGCTGAACAGTCCCCGCTTCCACGACCCTGCCCAGATGATCGATTCGTGCACGACAGCGCCGGGCTCGACCTCTTTGTTCGGCCAGATGCGGACGTTCGGGTTGACGGTCGAACCCGCCCCGATGACGACGTCGCTGCCGAGGACGCTTCCCTCTTCGAGCAGGCTCCCGTTCTTGACAGTCACAGAACGGCACACCACCGCGCCGCGAAGCCTCGAGTTGAGCCCTATGTAGCTGTGGTCCCAGATGATCGAGTTCGAGATCTTGACGCCGGAATCGACGGTGGTGTACGGACCGATCACACAGGGACCGTTGATCCACGATCCGGCGCGGACCTTCGCGCCGGAGCAGATCAATGCCGGACCATCAACCCGCGCGCCCCTCTCGACCTCGGCGTCCTCGTGGATCCACACGGACTCGCCGACCCGGTCGCCGGGGATCTGGACCTTGACCTTGCCCTCGAGGCAATCAAAGTTCGCCTTCACATAGGCTGCGTGGCTGCCGACGTCCTCCCAGTAGCCGTCGGAGATCCACCCGAAGACGGGCTCGCCCTCTTTGAGCAGCTTGGGAAACACGTCTCCGGACCAGTCGGTGACCTCGCCGGCGCGGAAGTAGTCGAACACCGCGGGGTCGAGGATGTAGATCCCCGTGTTGGCGAGGTCGGAGATGACCTCGCCCCAGCTTGGCTTTTCGATGAACCGCTGGACCGCGCCGCCCTCATCGACCACGACGACGCCGTACTCCAGCGGGTTCGGGACAGGCTTGAGCACGATCGTGGCGATCGCCTTGCGCTCGCGGTGGAAGCGCGCGGCGGCGCCGAGGTCGATGTCCGTCAATGAGTCGCCTGAGATGACGGCGAATGTCTCGTTGAGCTGCTGGCGCGCGAGCATCACCGACCCGGCCGTCCCGAGCGGTGAGTCCTCGACCGAGTACGTGAGCGCGATGCCCTGCTCCGAACCATCGCCGAAGTAATTGCGGATGGATGAGCCGAGGTACTGGACCGTGGCCACCACCTCGCGCAGCTGGTGGCGGCGCAGGTGGAGAAGGATGTGCTCCATGATCGGCCGCCCGGCCACCGGCACCAGCGGCTTTGGCTGACGGCTGGTGAGTGGTCGCAGACGAGACCCTTCGCCACCTGCCATAACAACCGCTTTCATGCTGCAGCCACCAGTCTCGATACGATCTTAGTTCGGTGCTCGAAGAACTCAAGCAACTCGCTTACGACCTGATGTGGACATGGCAGCCTCGGATCGAAGGCTTTTTCCGAACTCTCGACCCCGAGCTGTGGAGGTCGACGCGCCAGAACCCCATCCTGCTGCTGGCCCAGCTCGGCGAGGAGGGATTGCAGCGCGCCTGCGAGCGGCCGGAGGTGCGGGCGGGACTCGAGGATGCGCGGGCCGCCTACCGGGAGTACTACGAACGCAACCCGAGGTTCATGGACGCCAAGGCTCCCATGTCGATCGGCTACTTCTCCCTGGAGTTCGGGCTCTCGGAGTGCCTGCCCATCTACTCCGGCGGCCTTGGTGTGCTCGCGGGCGACCATCTGAAGGCCACGAGTGACCTCGGCTTGCCGCTGGTTGCGGTGGGGCTTCTCTACAGGCAGGGATTCGGGCACCAGGACATCGACGCCGAAGGGCGCCAGATCGAGATCTACTTCGAGAACGACGGCTCGCAGCTGCCGGTGCGCAAGGTGGAAGGCGTCGAGGTGGACGCGCCGATCGGCAACCGCAACGTGCGCATCGCCATCTGGAAGGCACAGGTGGGCAGGATTCCGCTGTACCTCCTCGACACCAACCTCGAGTCGAACCCCCACGACCTCCGCACGATAACCGACCGCCTGTACGTCCCCGAACCCGACCGCCGGCTCCGCCAGGAGATCGTGCTCGGCGTCGGCGGCGTTCGCGCGCTGCGCGCCCTGGGAGTGGACGCCATGGTCTTCCATCTCAACGAAGGCCACAGCTTCCTGTGCGCCATCGAACGCATCCGCGAGCTGCGGGCGTCGCGGCAGATGACGCTCGAAGAGGCCTGGCTCGTCGCGCGGGCCGGCATCGTGTTCACGACCCACACGCCTGTTGCCGCCGGGAGCGATTACTTCGAGCCCGGACTTGTCTGGGACCTGCTCGGGCCCTACCTCAATCAGGTCGGCATCTCGTTCGACCGCTTCATGGACCTGGGCAGGCAGCGGCCTGGCGATCCACGCGAGCGGTTGTGCACGACCTACGCCGCTTTGCGGCTGGCCGATCAGTCAGTCGGCGTGAGCCGGCTGCACGGCGCCGTCTCGCGACGTCTGTGGAAGGACGCCTGGCGCGGATTGCCGGAGACCCAGGTTCCCATCGGATCCGTGACCAATGGCGTCCACATGCCGACGTGGGTGGCTCCGGAGATCACCGGCCTCCTCTCGCGCTACGTGGGACCCGACTGGTGGGACCTCGACGGTTCGGATGGGCGGTGGCATGCGGTGCTCGAGATCCCGGCCGAGGAGCTGTGGAACATCCACGTCGACCTCAAGCGCGCGTTGCTCGAGATGGCGAAGGAGCGATCGGACCATCCGAGACAGCTCGATCTGAATGCCCTCACGATCGGTTTCGGCCGCCGGTTCGCCTCCTACAAGCGAGCGAACCTCATGCTGGTCGACCACCCGCGGCTGACCAAGCTGCTGCGGAGCAGCAAGCGGCCGGTGCAGATCCTGTTCGCGGGCAAGTCCCACCCCGCCGACCAGCCGGGCAAAGACCTCGTGGCCCGAATCGTCGCCCTCGCCCGCGAAGAACCAAAGGTGGTCTTCCTCAAGGACTACGACATCGAGCTGGCGCGTCACCTCGTGCACGGCGCGGACATCTGGCTCAACAACCCGCGGCGCTTCCTCGAGGCCAGCGGCACGAGCGGCATGAAGGCCGGCGCCAACGGCGCGCTGAACGTGAGCATCCTCGACGGCTGGTGGGATGAGGCCTATCAGCCCCAATTTGGTTGGGCGATTCCTTCAGGCGCGACGCTGGACCGGCCCAACATCGACGACCAGGCCGAGGCCGAGGGCCTGTTCAGGTTGCTCGAGCGCGAGGTCGTGCCCGCCTTCTACGAGCGCGACGAGGCGGGCATACCGCAGCGCTGGGTGCAGATGATGAGGGCGTCGATCCGCAACATCGCGACCGATTTCTCGGCCCGCCGCATGGTGATCGACTACTTCAACACGGCGTACTCAGCGGGGGCTCGGCGGGTCGAACAACTGAGGTTGCTGCCTGACTGGGGAGGTTAGTCAGCGATGAGAGTCAATCCTCTTCGTTCCCTGCGCGACGTGATCGCCGTCAGGTAGAGCTGCACGTAGCGCTCCGCCGAGCGCGTCCATGACACGTCTTCCTGCATCGCGTGCTGGGTCAGCCATGACCACACCTGCGGGTGGCGGTAGGTCTCGGCGGCGCGCACCACGGCGGCGAAGAACTGCCAGGGGTCGTATGCGTCGAACCTGAATCCGTTGCCGGTGGCCGCGACAGGGTCGTAGTCCCGAATCGTGTCCGCGAGACCGCCGGTCGCCCGCACCACAGGGATCGTGCCGTAGCGCAGCGCGATGAGCTGTGCCAGTCCACACGGTTCGAAACGCGACGGCATCCAGAGCATGTCGGCGCCGGCATAAATGCGCTGGGCGAGCGCGGAATCGAACCCGATCGACACCGCGACCTGGTGCGGATGCTCTCCCGCCCACCGCCTGAACGTGTCTTCGTATCGGCGGTCTCCCGTGCCGATCACGACCAGCTGCAGGCCGAGCTGCAGCAGCTTTGGCGCCGCCTGCTCGATCAGATCGAGGCCCTTCACGTCGTAGAACCGAGACACGATCGCGCACAGCGGCCTCTGGATGTCATCGAGCCCGAGCTCAGCGCGCAGGTCCGCGCGACATAGCGCTTTCGCCTGCGGGGATTGCGCCGAGTAGTGATGCTTGAGGTTCGGGTCGCGCTCGGGGTCGAAGATCTCGTAGTCGATCCCGTTCACGATTCCGTGCAGCTTGTGGGTGTTGCGGCGGAGCATCTCATCCAGACCTTCGCCGTACTCAGGAGTCTGGATCTCCTTCGCGTAGCGCTCACTGACCGTATTCACCACATCGGCGAAATGAATGCCGCGCCCGAGCATGTTGACGATGTTGTCGAGACCTGGAAACCCAAGTTTCAGGAGACCCCATTCCTGGAGGCCGGCAAGCATCACAGCGCCAAACCCAAACACTCCTTGAGCCGCCAGGTTGTGAATCGTCAAGGTCGTTGCGATGTCCGCGTACGGCCCTTCCGAGTACAGCCGATCGAGCAGGTTGGGAACGAGTGCCGCGAACCAGTCGTGGACGTGGACGATGTCCGGGTAGAAATCAATGTGGGGAAGCATCTCGAGGAGCGCTCGGCTGAAAAAGACCGAGCGCGCGTCGTCGTCACCAAAGCCGAACATGCCATCGCGGTCGTACAGCGGCGGGCAGTCGATGAAGTAAACAATCACATCGCCGAGGCGGCCCTCGTAGATGCTGGCGGTCACCTTCTCGGTTCCCAGTGGAACTTGCAGCTCGCTCGCGATCATCTTCAGGGAGTAACGCCCGATGTCGACCTGGCGGTAGCGGGGCAGCACCACCCTCACGTCATGCCCGATTCGCTTCAGCTCTTTCGAGAGGGCGGCGGCCACGTCGGCCACGCCGCCGATCTTGGCGAACGGCGCGAGCTCTGCGGTCGCAACCAGGACCTTCAGGTGTCCGGCGTGGGGAACCTCGACCGCCGGCGCTTCTCCAGGCACTTGCAGGCCGAGGGAGCCTGACGGCGGGACCACCTCGATGTCACGGCCCTCACGGCTGACGACGAGCGCCATCTCGAGCTGGTCCGCCGGTCCCTTCGCAAGGTCGCGGAAAGGGATCGAGACGAAGAAAGGATCGTCGACCTCCCAGCTCTTCTCGACCACCCCTCGTGTCTGGGGCTCGACGACTCGGACCACGCTGACGGTTCCTCCGTTGGGTCGGGGCACGATTCTCACCACGTGAGCCGGCTCGAACCCCATGTCCCCCATCGTCGACACCGGCAGCGGGAGGCTCAGGTCGCTCTGCCCGTCGCCGGCAGGCGCCCCGGAGCAGTAGAGCCAGAACTCGATGTGCTGCGCCTCGAGGTCTTGAGCCGAGCGGGTCGCGTCGATCCGGAAGTACACCTTGCCGTCGTCATGGCCGTAGAAGACACGCTCCACGAAACCCGCCGGGCGGTGCAGCGCGCCGAATCCCGAGCCGACCAGGTAATACCCGGCGCTGTCCCACGCGGCGTCGTTGTGCGATTTCGGGGTGATGTTGATCGCCGGCACGCCGCGCTCGGATGCCGGCGCGCGCTTGATGATCGGCTGGAACAGGCGCGCGGGAACGCGCACGCCCATCAACTTGTAGACGTTGCGCAGGTGCAGGCGGAACTGGTTGTCCCAGATCGGGTCCATGCCCGAATCGTGTTTGCGGCTGAACCACCAGAACCAGTCGCTGCCTTCGGTGATCAGGATCTCGCGCCAGGCAAGGGCCGCCTGCTCAGAATCCTTCGGCCGCAGGCGCGACTGCTCTTCGAGCCAGTCCCTGGTCTCGGCGAGCAGATCCCACGCGAGGTTGTGCTCAGGGTCGCCGATCCAGGTGTCGAGGCTGGCTCCGATCCAGCTTCCGGTGTGCAGGTGATGCAGCTGATGCTGGGGCGGATGCTCGGCGATGAAGTCGGAGACAGTCGTGGTGACGATGTCGTTGCTGTTCTCGAGCTCGGTGTACAGCGTGTTCAGGAAGTCATGGCCGTCGCGAGGGTAGAACTCCCACGCGTTCTCACCGTCGAGCGCGATCACGGCGAGAAAGTCGCGGTCGCCCTGGATGTCGCGGATGCGCCTCAGCCGGCCCATCAGGTCGCGAGCGGCGTCGATCGAGGACATGCGCTGGTAGTCGAAGCCGATCGCGTTCGACAGCTGTGAGTCGCGAAACACCATCGCCACCGACTGGCCTTCACGGGTGACCCGCTTGGGGTAGTAGAGCTGCTCGTCTCGGTTGAAGTTGCCCTCGGTCGAGCGAGCGAGCACCTCCTCGTCGCTGATCATCCAGCCGAGCTTCGCCCTCTCCGCCAGGCCGATCACGCTCTCCCCCACCGCCATCTCCGACGGCCACATGCCCTTCGGCCGGCGGCCGAGCAGCCGCTCGAACAGGCTCATGCCGAGGTCGATCTGGCGCTCGGCGTCCTCGCGATGCGAAAAGTGACGCTCGGGGAGCTGGATGTGCGGGTTGGCCGAGCGGGCCGAGTCGACATGACAGATCAGAGGGAGGATCGGGTGGTAATAGGGCGAGAAGGTGAGCTCAGCCTGGCCGCGGTCGGCCAGCTCGCGGTACTTGGGGATCACCTGCCGCATGCGCTCTTCCTGGGCTTCGAACAAAAGCCCTTTGTCCGCCTCGGTGAAATTTCGGTCCTTTCGCTTCAGCTCGGCGAGCCGCGGATCGGATTCCACCCACACCGGGTCGCACCACGCGAGGTTGAACCAGACCTGGAGGTCGCGTATGTCCGGGATCGTGAAGGGGGCGTCCTGCGTGCGCGAGGCGAGGTCCAGGTAGCGTGGTGACTGCTGAACTCGCAGCGATCGAGGCGACTCACGCATCCAGCGGAGCACGAAGTCGCGCTCCTCGGCGGTGAGCTCGCCCGCTTCACGCTTGCTCAGGTTGAGGAAGAGGTCGACGGATTCTTCCTTGCCGTAGTCCTCGATCTGGGCGAGCAGCGAAGGAACGAGGTTGAAGGTCGCCCTGACGTTGGGATAGGCATCCAGCAGGGCCGGCATCTTGTAGTAGTCCTTGGCGCAGCGAAGCCGGACCCAGGGCAGCAGATAGGTGCTGGTCAGGTCGTCCTTGTAGTACGGCTGATGCATGTGCCAGACGAAAGCAACGTGGAGAGCTCTCATTCTTTACTTCGAAAATTCATCAAGAGAACGAATGAAGTTTAGATAGATGCGCTGCTTGACAGCCTCAGCCGCCGCCTCTGGCGCAACACGATGTAGACGACCAGGTTCTCAGCCACGTCGCAGGGCCTTTCGCACCGGCCGAGCCGGTCGCTTGACCACCGGCTCGACGCTGGACAGGGTCACCGCCTGCCGAGCTGCCGCGAATCCGATTCGCAGTAGCAGCTGGCGGTCGATGACCTTGTCCCACAGGTAGTCGCGCGCGGTCGTGCGCCCGTGCCTTCGCATCGACGCGACGAGCTTGGGCCGCTCCTTCAAGAGCGTGAGCTCGGTGACGATCTCGATAGGGTCATCGGTTTCGAGCACGAGCGCGTTCCTGTAGCCCTCGGCGTAATCCTCGCCGGTCGAGCCGGTCACCGCCAGCCCGCCGGCTGCCATGACCTCGAGCCCGACGAGGCCGAACGGCTCGTGTCCCGAGTTGGCCAGCACAGCGTCCACCGCGGCGTACACGACCTTGATGAGGTCATCGTTGACGTAGGTCGTCAGGTTGATCAGGTCGGCGTCCTTGCTGTCTCGCAACAACATGGCGAGGCCTCGAGCATCCGCGGGCGGATCGACATGCCGCACGGTGAGCCCTTGATGCTGGGCAAGGCTCATCACCTCGGACGCGTGTGACTCTCGCCCTCCGCGTATGAGGAACTTCACGTTCTGTCCGCGACGCTTCACATACGCTGCGGCGGAGACGGCCATCAGCCATCTCTTGTCCGGGTCGAAGCGGCCGATCTTGAACCAGAAGTGGTCGGCCCCGGATGCGTTCCGGAGCTCGGATACGGACTCCTCGTCCGGCTCCACGATCGATGTCCTGGGTATCCCGTTCGGGATCACGATCGGGTTCTGGCCGAGATCCCACATCTTGAACTTCATGTAGCGGCTCACGGTCGTGAGGGTCGTGGCCAGCGAGAGCCCGCTCCAATCGACTCGAAGGAAGCCGAAGGTGTTGTTGGCGTTCCACGTCATCACGACTCGATCTCGCAGCCCCCGGTAATAAAGGGAATCTGAGATGAGCTGCATCGACCACGAGGTGTGCCACTCCTCGCCCATCACCACCACGTTCTGGCCGTTTGCGATTGCCGGCGCGATCACCGTGTCGACTACGCTCGTCGGAAGGCTCGAGGTCCAGTCCCGAATCTTGCCCTCCTCCCCGTCATAGACGCCTCCGCGGTGTAGCGCGGAGATCCACTGGCACCAGCGGCGGTAGTGCAGCCGGCCGCCCTCGTGGTCCTCCTCGCTGGGGAGGTCGGGGTCGCCACAGAAGTAGAGGTATGTCTGGTAGCCGAGATGCGCGAGGGCGCGTGAGAGCCCCTTCACGCGGACGCCGAGGCCACCCGCCTGGCTGTAAACGTCGGGTCCTTCGAAGCTCAGGATGATGAAGACGGTGCGACTGGGATCGAAGTTCATCGACCAGAGCTGAGCAGCGCCATCGCCTCTTCGTGGAGCTCCCTGCTCGAGGCGCAGAGCAGCGTCGACGTGCTCTTCAAATCGCACGGCATTCCCTCGAGCGATCTGCCTCCAAGATCGGTCGCAACACCGCCTGTCTCGGCGAGCACCAGCAGGCTCGCCGCCATATCGAAGACGCGTCGCGGGATGGGTGCGCAGAACACGTCGAACCCTCCGGCCGCGGTGAGCGCGATCGAGAGGGCCATCGAACCCAGTATGCGGATCTTGCTCGAGCGCTCCATGAGGGAATCGGCGAGCTTGACCGAACGCGGGCTGCTCTCGAGCCCAAGGAGCTCGATGCGCTTGCGATGCGAGCGCGCCAAGGCTGCGAGGGGCTTGCCGGCGCGCCTCGCGCCTTGATGCCGGATGGCTGTCCATTCCTCTCCGGTCGCCATGTTCAACACGAGACCGGCC
>VBKD01000168.1 GCA_005888075.1 Chloroflexota bacterium | reverse complement strand
CGGGATCAGCGGGTTCGGACAACCGCCACCGCTGCTATCTCGACAGTGACCGAAAACGGAAGGGCGTTCGTTCCCAGCGCCGCCCTCGTGTGCCGGCCCGCCTCGCCTAGCACATCGACCAATAGATCTGAAGCGCCGTTGATCACCTTCGGCTGCTCGCCGAACCCATCGGCGGAGAGCACAAACCCGATGAGCTGCGCGATCTGCTCGATGTTGTCGAGTCCGGCCGCCGCCTCCATCTGAGCGAGCAGGTTGAGCGCGCAGACCTTGGCCCTGCGCGTTGCTTCCTCGATCGACACCTCATCCGGGCACCGGCCCGAGAGGAACAGGTCGTTCTCACGCGATACGTTGCCCGCGATATAGAGCAGCGCGCGCTCGCCGCCCAGCGGCACCAGCCTGGTTTGCACGTATGAGGCCGCCGGGGCCGGCGCCGGCGGCAGCGCCAGGCCGAGCTCTCGCAGCCGCTCATGCGGGGTTGTCATAACCGAGCGAGTCTATCTGTGGCGCGCACGCAGATGCGCGACGCCGGCGGCCGCTATGAGCAGAAGCGCCAGGACCCCGAGAGACACATATGGCAGCTGAGGCCACGCGAGGAGCTCCAGCAGCCCGGATCGGTCGCCCGATACCGCAATGCGGGACCCGCTGACCACTGGCGTCGTCGAGAGGGGCGGGCCCTGGGGCACGCCACCCGTGTCGTGATAGGCCCACAGCGATGCGGTATGGTCCGACGCCCCGAAGACGGCCACGTAAAGAGTCGGCGCCTCGTCGTTTGACACGGCGAGCGCAGTGATCGACTGCGCGGGCGGGGCGAGGGACATGAAGGAGCCGCCCCCGTCATTCGTCCTCCACAATCCACCCGACCCTGAGCCGCCTCCATCGCTCGCGACGTAGAAGCGATCGTGATGACCGGTGATGAAGCTCACCTGTGTGTAATCGGTCGAAGGCAGCAACCCCCCTCCGCTCAATGGCGTGAACGACACTCCGTTGTCCATCGAGACGAACAAGCCGGTGTTCGTCCCGACGACCAGCGGCCTGATACCACCCTGCGGAGGGAGAGGTCCAGCGCCAAATCTCACAGCAATCGTTCCGCTGATGGGTGGATTGAGTTGCGTCCATGTCGCGCCGTCGTCCGTGCTTTGAAACAGGGGAAGGATGCCGGCCGTGCCTTGAGAGTCACCGCCGGCCACCAGCCTGACGGGCGAGTGGATCGCCTCCACCGCCAGCGCGTTCACATTGCGGTTCGAGAGTCCGGACTGGGTCCATGTGAATCCGTCGTCGCTTACATAGACGCCGCTGTCCGTCCCCGCCGCGATGAGCGTGAGCGCAAAGGCAAAGACACGCACCGTGCGCCCATCCAGACCTGCAGCCGCCGACCAAGTAGCGCCGCCGTCCTTGCTCGCCAGCGCGCCAGAGCCGCGCGTCCCGGCCAGCACCAGGCCTGGCGTGTACGGGCTGTAAGCGATGGTGGTCACCGCCGGCTTGCCGGAATGCACGCTGCT
>VBKD01000167.1 GCA_005888075.1 Chloroflexota bacterium | reverse complement strand
CTTTGTTTCTGCCGCGTACTCGCTGGCCTTGAGCTCAGCGCCCTCGAAAGCCTGGGTGATGGCGGGGGCAAGCCGCAGGTTGAGGCTGCGGCGGGTGATCAGGCTCTCGATGACCGCCTGGATACGCCTGCTGGCCCCGGCGGGACCAATTGATCCCTCGGCGGCCTTGACTGTCGGCAGCATGCCGGAAAACCCGCTCGAAGCGGCCGCAAGCTGGCCGAGGGCCGTCGTCGCCCGCGCCATCGCCGTGGCCGCCTCCAGAGCCTGGTGCGCGTGCATGTCCGCCACGCCTCCATAGGCCTGGCCGGCCACCCCTATGGGTGCCTGGAGGGAGGGAGCGCCCGCTACGGCGTTGGCGGCCGCCGTCGGGGTGGCGGCCTGCAGGTCGGCGACGGCGGAGCGGGCGGCGTCGATCAGCTTGCGCATCTCCTCCTGCATCTCAGGAGTCTGGGCGGCAGCCTGTGCGCCGCCGGCCGGGGCAGCCGCGGCGGGCCGGTCCGAGCTAAACGGCACGACCACCACCTGACGGACCACGTTTTCCGTCTTGCCCTGGCCCGACATCAACGGGTCCTTGACCACCGGCATCATGCTGTCCGAGCCCGCGGGGATGTATCGAGCCTTGACGGGGTCGAACAGGTCCTGGTTGACCTGAACGCCGTAGAAAGCCGCCTTGTCCAGCGAGGTGGGCACGTAGCCGGTGGCATTGAACTCCAGCCGCAGGTCCGAGCCCATGCCGAGCAAGAAGATGTCGCGGAGGATCGGGCCATTCGCGTCATAGCCGACGACCTCCGCGATCTGCGCGACCTTGCGACGGCCGTCCGGCATACGAGCCTGGTGCACGATCAGGTTTACTGCCGAGGCGATCTGTGCGCGCACGGCCTCGAAGGGGATATCGATCGACGCCATCATCACCATCGTCTCGAGACGTGACAGCGCGTCTCGCGCGGAGTTGGAGTGGATGGTCGACATCGATCCGTCGTGACCGGTGTTCATCGCCTGCAGCATGTCGAGCGCCTCGGCGCCGCGGACCTCACCGACCAGGATTCGGTCCGGCCGCATTCGAAGGCTGTTGCGCAGCAGCTGCCTGATGGTCAGCTCACCTTTGCCTTCGACGTTGGCGGGGCGGTGCTCTAGGGCGATGACGTGTGGGTGGTCGATCTGAAGCTCGGCCGCGTCCTCGATCGTGATGACGCGCTGGTTGGTTGGGATGAACCTTGCGATGACGTTCAAAGTCGTCGTCTTGCCGGAGCCTGTGCCGCCTGACACGAGGATGTTCATGCGACCCAGCACCGCGGCCTCCAGGAAGTCCGCCATCGCTGGGCTGATGCTGCCTTCGTGCTTCAGGTCGTCCACGCCGAGCACCGCGTCCTTGAATTTGCGGATGGTCAGGGCGGGCCCGTGGATCGCGGCGGGCCGGATGATCGCGTTGACGCGGCTGCCATCGGGCAGCCTTGCGTCGACCATCGGGTTGAGACCGTCGATGTGCCGGCCGGTGGTGGCCACCATGCGCCGGATGGTTTCGAGAAGCTGGTTTTCGTCCTCGAAACGGATATCGGCCTTGATCAGGACGCCGCGCCGCTCGATGAAGACCTGGTCTGGTCCGTTGACCATGATCTCGCTGACCGAGCGGTCGTGAAGGAGGCTGTCCAGCGGTCCATAACCGACGGCGGCGCGAAGGATGATGTCGGCCAGCGCTGACTTCTCCTGGGCGCTGAGGGCAATGCTGTCCTCGAGGAGAAAACGGTCGAGGTGCGTGCGCACGGCTCGCGAGAACGCGAGCGTGTCGCCCGTCGTCAGGCCGACGTCCCGGATGAGGGCCAGGCGGTCGCGGAAGTCGTCGGCGAGCCTGTTAAGGTCGTGACCTTCTCGAGCCGCGGCGGCCATGATGTCGGAGCGGCGTCGCTGAGGTTGGGCCGCCGGCGCCCCGGTCGCGGTCCACATCTCGACGAACTGCATCTCGAGCACCGAGGACGACGCGGCTATCGCCGGGATTACGCGCTGTCTTTCCTGGAGGCGGATCCGGATCGCGATGCCTTCGGCGTCAGGCGGTTGCGCCTGGTCCATGTAGGCCGCGATCCACTCGCCGTCGCGGAAGCGGAGGATCGCCTTGCGAGCATCGCTGCGGTCGCCGGGGTCGTTGTCCAGCGTCGGGTCGTCCACCGAGCCGAAGACCACGTACTTGATGTCTTCGACCGGGGTGAATCGGGCCTTCTCGGGGTCGGCCGGCGAATAGATCGGGTAGCCCTGGGGCGTGAATTTGCGGCTGTCGGATTCGCCCTCCTCGAGACCCCCGTCAAGGCGGTGGACGACCACCTTGAAGCGTGGCCTTGCCGCTGGAACCAGGCCGTTGCCGTCGGCCCCTTCGGTGCTGCGCGCCACTTCCCCACTCGGGGGGGAAGACAGCTGTGGCTCCGTCCTGACTTCACTCATGCCACTTCGACCCCAGCCGGCGATGCTAGCACCGGCTCAGCGCGCTTCCCTCTCATTAAGCAATTCATTTGACGAGGCGCTCCGGAGGGCGACGGCGGTCCAGCACCCACTTCGAGCCCGGCATTCGCTTGGCCACGCTCTTGACCTCCGCCGCCCTTGCCGCAAGCGCCGCCGCGCTCGAGTAGCTGCCAGGTTCCGCGATTACGATGCCGATCGACACGGAGACCAGAGGACTGCGCAGTGTGTCGCCGTTGCGCTCCTGTGACTCGATGAAGCCGTTGTCGCGGTCCTGCGGCTCGTAAAGGGCCGGCACCGCGGCGTCGAAGCGCGTGGTCACCTCAGTCGCGATGGTTTCCGCATGGCCCGGCTCGGTGAGGATTACGAAGTCGTCGCCACCGACGTGGCCGGCGAAATGCTCCGGCGAAGGGTTCTCTTCGAGGACCTCGAGAATGATGTTCGCCAGCGTCTTGATGACCGAGTCGCCTTGCAGAAAGCCGTAATGGTCGTTGTAGCTCTTGAAGGAGTCGAGGTCGGGGTACAGGACGGCGAACCTCTGCTGAAGGGCGAGGCGTCGGTTGATCTCCCGCAGGATGTCGCTGTTGCCGCTCATGCCGGTCAGCGGGCTTAGCTCACGAGCGCTGGTGGAGCGGCTCATCACCGCACGCAGGCGCGCGACCAGCTCCTCAGGCAGGAAGGGCTTGGTCACGTAGTCGTCCGCGCCGGCCATAAGGTGCTCGACCTTGTCCTTCAATGAATCGCGGACCGTGAGGAACACGATGGGAATCAGACGCGTTCGAAAATCTCCGCGCAGCGCGATGAGGATCTGGTCGCCTGTCGTGTCACCGAGCATCAGGTCGAGCAGGATGATGTCGGGACGCCACGTGACGGCCGCCTCCTGCGCCGCGGTGCCATCGTTGACGGTCACGCATTCGAAACCTGCGCGCTCCAGCACGCGCTTGACCAGGCGAGTCACCTGCTCGTCGTCATCGATCACGAGCACGATCTCGCGGTGGGTCAGCTTCGAGCGCGGCCCATCCTGCTGTGTCTCCGGCTCTCTGGTCACGCTCACCGGACCATCGGCTCCGCGTCGGATCTCGGAGGTCTCGGAAGCTTCTCGGTGAGCGCGATCGCTCGCTCGGCAGCGGTGCGGACCTCGTGGATGTCCGCCGCGACGGCCTCCGCGTCGGCCGTCTCTTCCGCGATCAGCTCGCTGTAGTTGATGATCACAGCGAGCAGATTGCGAATATCGTGGATCACCGTCCGGACTTCTTCGCGGGCGTACTCCGAGGATTCGCTCACAGGCGCTTCACCAGTCGCCACGTGTTGACGCCACCGTCCCGTTCATATCCCAGGTCGTCAAGGAGTGAGCGGGCGAGGACCAGTCCACGAGTCGATGGTGTGATTCGCGCCGTCCGGCCGGCCGTGCGTAAGCACGTTGGCTCCGATCTCCGCGATGGCTGTCTCGAACTGCAGGAGCTCGCGATCATCGCTCGGGCGGCCGATTTTCTGACGCAGGCTCTCGATGGACTGGTGAAGATCGTCCAGTCCGGCGTCAAGGCGGGCGAGCGTGGCGCGGAACTCAAATGGCTCCTTAGAGGGTCGTCGCTTAGAAGCCAGCGAGGGCTTCCTCGACGGTCCCGAAATAAGGAAAAACGCGGTCCAGGGTGGTCAGCTCGAGAACCACCCGTACTTGCTGGTTGGGAGCGGCAAGCCTGAGCTCGCCCTGGGTGCCTCGGATCTGCTTGAGCGCCGCGATGACAGAGCCGAGCCCTGTGCTGTCCACGAAGCTGACGCCCTCCATGTCGATGACGACACGCTGGGGGCCGTCCTTCACGACCTCGGAAACCGCGTCTTTCAAGGCAGGAGCGCCGGCCACGTCGAGGCGGCCGACGGGTGCTATTACGGTCGTCCCGGTGTCAGTTTTGCGAGTCTGGACCTCGAGGCTCAGCTTTGGTCTCCCATGGGGAGTATTGAGTCTAGAGAAGAAAGTCCCGATTTAGCCCCTCTACACTGCATGGCCGTGGCCACGCCCGAGAGCGCACAGCGGATTCTCATCGTGGACGATGAGGAGGCCCTGGCCAAGGTGATGGCCCGCACGCTGCGCAGCCGAGGTTTCGAATCGGATGTCGCGTTCACGGCATCCCAGGCCAGGCAGCTGTTCGAGGGGCGTGAGTACGCGCTGGCTCTGCTGGACGTGCGTCTCCCCGACGAGTCGGGTTACGGGCTGCTCGAAGAGCTCCGTTCCCGGCAGCCCGAAACCGCGGTCGTGATGATCTCGGGCGTCGACGACCCCGAGCTGGGCAGGGCGGCGCTCGAGCATGGGGCCTACTCCTACGTGGTCAAGCCGGTGGGTGCGACGCAGCTCTACCTGGTGGTCGTCAACAACCTGATCCGCCGCCGGCTCGAGCGCGAGAATCGGATGAATCTCGAGCGACTCGAGGCGATGGTGGCCGAGCGGACCGAGCAGATGCGCCGGGCGGCCGAGCTCCAGGCGGGCATGCTCCCCGCCTCTCCTTTAAGAGGGGGCGGGTTCGAGCTGGCCGCGCACTTCACGGCCGCGAAAGAGATCAGCGGTGATTTCTACGACTGGTATCCATCGACCGATGGGCGCCTGAACATCGCTCTTGGCGACGTGATGGGCAAGGGCCTGCCCGCGGCGCTGATGATGGCCACCGCGCGAGCGGCTCTGCGCGGCGCGGCGCGCATCGAGCCCATGGACGTCGGCATCAAGCAGGCGGCTGACGTGATGTCAGCCGCGCTCGAGGTCAACCATGCCTACGTCACCGTGTTCCAGTGCTCCTTCAATCCGGAGACCGGCGAGCTGCGTTACGTCGATGCCGGCCATGGCCATGCGCGCCTTCTGCGTGGCGCGACCGGCCAGGAGCTGTTGCCGGATCGGAGCGCGCCGATCGGCCTTTTTCCGGACAGCCAGTTCAGGATCGGGAAGGTAACTCTCGCGCCCGGGGACACGCTCGTGGTGTTCTCCGATGGGCTCCTGGATTTGAGGCCCGACCTTGCGACCAAGGAGGTTCAGCTGCCCTACGAGGCGCGGCGGGCGGGGACGGCGCAAGAGCTGGTCGACATCCTGGCCCACGGAGCGCGGGACAAGGAGTTGTTCGACGACGTGACGGCGCTTGCTTTGAGGCGGCTCTAGCAGGCCGTTTTCGCAGCCCTCAGCCGGTGACTCTGGGAAAAGAGACTGTGAAGGGCATGAAGAGGGCGGTTGGGTGGCTGGAATGCCACACAGTGCGTCCAAGCGGCGTGGATTGAGAATCTATTCGCACGTGTGGTGCAAAACGCGCCCATCGAACGACGGCGATACCCACTTGTTGTGCCAAACGTGCGAAATCCGGCTTGCGTGCATGACCAAACCCAGGCTCGACCCAACAGCCTCTTCACTGCCCCTTGTAACCCTCCTGCTAGACCACCTCGGAGGTCGCTAGCCACCTTTCCAGTACCGCTGCCACCACATGCAGCTTTACCGGCTTGCTGACGTAGTCGTCCATCCCTGCCGCCAGGCATCGTTCCCTTTCGCCGGGTTGCGCGTCGGCTGTCATGGCGATGATCGGGACTCGCCGGCCACCGCGCTCGTTGTGCCGGATCAGGCGGCTCGCCTCATACCCATCCATCTCAGGCATCTGACAGTCCATCAGCACCGCGTCGTAATGCCCGCTGCCAAGCATGGTCACAGCCTCTGCGCCGGTGGTCGCGAC
>VBKD01000038.1 GCA_005888075.1 Chloroflexota bacterium | reverse complement strand
GGTTGCAGCGGGCCGAGAGACTGCTGGAATCGGAGGTTGAAAGCCCCGTGCTCGGCTTTCTGTGGCGAGCGCAGGGGCGAAGAGCATTCCTCGGCGGCGAGCCCGAGGAAGGGCGGCGCTTGCTGATGCAGGCAATCGACCTCGGCAACAGGCTGGGCAACGCCAACCTCGTCGCCATGAGCCTGAGCTGGCTCGGCGTCAGCCTTTGCGAGATCGGCCAGGGCTCAGAAGCGTTCGCGTTTCTCGATGAGGCATGCGCGTCGGCGGTCGGCGGCGAGCTCGGGCCCTGGGCCACCGGCGTCGTCTACTGCAACACCATCGGGGCATACCGCGAGGCGGGCGAATTCGCCATGGCCGGCGAGTGGACGCATACGGCCGGCCGGTGGTGCCAGCGCGAGTCCATCACGGGATTTCCGGGCATCTGCCGGGTGCATCGCGCCGAATTCATGCGGCTGCGCGGAGCGTGGTCCGAGGCCGAGCGAGAGGCGAGGCGGGCCAGCGGTGAGCTGGAGGGGAATACACCGGGATTCGCGGGCGAGGCCCACTATGAGATCGGTCTGATCAGATTGCGGCTGGGCGACCTGGCGGGTGCCGACGAATCCTTCCGGCGCGCGCATGCCCTCGGGCGCGATCCTCAACCGGGCGCGGCAAACCTGCTCGCCGTCAGAGGTGATGCCGCCGCCGCCCTGCGCTCGCTGGAAACGGCGATTGCCTCGCATGAGCTGGGGTTCCTGGACGAGATGCGATGTCTTGGCGCCCAAATCGAGGTCGCGTGTCAGCTGCGACAAATGGATGTCGCGGAGCGCGCGGCGGAGCGGGCAGAGACCCTGGCGGCGGGACAGAAGGGACTCGGCCTGCAGGTGTTGGCAATGCAGGCACGCGGGACGGTGCAGCTTGCGCTTGGAGACGCGGAAGCAGGACATACGCTGCGTCGCGCCGAGCGCACCTGGCAGGAGATCGATGCCCCTTACGAGGTGGCGCAAGTCCGGCTCTTGATCTCGCGGGCGCTGCGGCAAGCCGGAGACGTTGCGGGCGCGCGTCAGGAGGTCGAGGCCGCGATTGCGGCGTTCGAGCGACTTGGCGCAACCCCCGACGCGGAGCGGGCCAGGCAGATGCTCGATGAGACCGCTCCAGGTCCAGCCGTCGCGCAGAGGACTCTGTTCTTCAGCGACGTGGTCGGCTCAACGCAGCTGGTCGAAGCCATCGGCGATGCGGCATGGCACGACCTGGTGGCGTGGCTCGACGGATCGATGCGGCAGGCCTTCGCCATTCATGGAGGCGAGGAGGTCGACCACGCGGGGGACGGATTCTTTGTCGCGTTCCCTGATTCGAAGTCGGCGCTGGAATGCGCGGTCGATATCCAGCGGAAGCTTGCGGATCATCGGCGCGAGCATGGGTTTGCGCCACGGATCCGGATCGGGGTGCATGCGACGAGCGCAAGCGCAGCCGGGGGTCGCTATCGAGGGCGTGGCGTGCACGAGGCCTCGCGCATCGCGGCGCTGGCCGGCCCGGACGAGATCCTGGCGAGCCGTGCCACGGTGCCGGCGGGATTCTCGGTGTCAGAGCCGCGCGAAGTCGCGGTCAAAGGCATCTCGAAGCCGGTTGAGCTGGTGAGGGTGGACTGGACGCGCTGACCGGGCCCTGGACCCCGCGCGAAACCAGCGCGTCAGGCCAGGTCTTTGAGTTCCGGTTGTGGGCGGCACTCACTGAACAGTCGCGGGGCTCGCTGCATGTGTTCCTGCCCCTCGCGGACCGGGGCATCGACGCGCTGGTCCACCGGCTAATTGATGGGACGTATTTCCAGGTGCAGGCCAAATCTCGCTCGACGCTTATGGACGGGGAGGTTCATCTGGTTGTCTGGGCGGAGAGCCTCGTTTACGACGAGCTACTCATCGTTGGAGGGTTGGTTGTCGAGGGAGGTCTTGGACCGACGATCCTGGTTGCGCCGGCTGCCGATTTCAAGCGCCTGGCCAACCTCTCTGTTCACGATGGGAGGCCGATGTACTCAATGGAGTTCGGCATGCGGCCTCGTTCCGACAGCAGGTGGCTCCCATGGCTGGTGCCGGCGGAGCGCCTGGTTGAGCGTTTCGGGGTCCAGGTGGAGGCCCTGGTCGAAGCGCCTGTTGAGCTCCGGCCTGACTGGCGGAGCGCCCTCGGCTCTTTGGGCGAGATAGAGGTGACGCGCCGCTTGGCGGAGGCCGAGGACCTGAATCTGTTCCGTCCGTTCCCAGACAGCGAGACAGATGAGATCGCGGTGCTGCATCTGACCACGACGCGAGTCATCGGCCTTCAGGTCAAGACCGTGGACGTTGATAACGACAGGCTTCGCGCCACAGTCAGTGTTTATGCGTCGAGCTTTCGCCCATCGCCAGCCACGTACATCGTCGTCGTGGCGTGGCGTCGCGACGAGTCTTGCATCCACGATGAGTGCCTTTTGATTCCTTCTGAGCAGCTTCTCGATTTCGCCCGTGACAACGGTCACGGTCATTTGTGGTTTGAATGGCACCCCGACTCCAAGGTACAGAGCCACCTCGACCCTTATCGCCTTTCGATTACAACGCTACGAACTGAAATCGTGAGGCGGCTGACGGGTTAGTCGCCATTCGGCGGTGCAGCTCGAGCTTCGGCCAGCCAGCGGTGTTCCTCTGTTGGGTCGTTGTCTGCGCCGGCCCGGTTAGCGTAGTGCGGTGAGCGTGCGGGGAAAAGTAAGCGATCTAGGCATACCGAACGACCGACTGCTTCTATCGAAGACCGCCATCGCCGCCATGGCCGTCACGTTCGCGCTCATGGGCACGGTGGCCGCCGCATACGGGCCGCTTTTTGAGCAGCTCTCGCGCCGGTTCGCCATCAGCGTGCCTGTGGCCGGGGCGACGCTGAGCATTCACTTCACCGGCTCCCTGCTTGGCGTGCTCGTTTCGATGCGGCTGATGGAGAGGATTTCGGGGCGCGCCTCGGTGACCCTTGCGACCGCGACCCTCGCGTTCGGCTGCGCCGTGGTGGCTGTCGCTCCCACGTGGCCCGCGTTTCTGGCCGGCGTGTTCGTAATCGGCGCTGCTTGGGGCTCTCTCGTCATCGGCCTGAATCAACTCATCGCTCACAGCGCAGGCGCGCGTCGATCGGCGCTCCTCACGGCCCTCAACGGCGCTTACTCCGCGGGCGCGGTGGCGAGCCCACTTCTGATCGCGAACTTCGGCCAGACGCATTTCCCATTGCTCTACATCGGCGCAGCCGTGATCGCGGTGGCGTTGATTCCCGCCGCCGCCGGCATCATGGGGCGGTTGCCGATTGCCGGCGGGACGGCAGGTGGCCGCCCAGGAGTGCTGATCGGGATCTTTGTTTTTGCAATCGCTCTGTATGTCGGCACGGAGTCAGGCACCGGCGGCTGGATGACGTCTCACCTCGAATCGGCCGGCCTGCGATTCGCGACCGCGGCCGCGGCGACCTCGGGCTTCTGGCTGGCTCTGGCCGCGGGCCGGTTGCTGTCCACGCTCATACCGGCGTCGGTGCCTGAATCGGCCATCGTGCTTGGCGGCGGCAGCGTGGCGGTGGTATCGCTCCTGGCGGCGTGGATCGGAATCCTTTTGCCGTGGCCGTATGTGATCACCGGTCTTGCTCTGGCCCCTGTCTTCCCGACTGGCATCGTGTGGCTGGCCAGGCTGAGGCCAGGCGACGCACGGGCGACGTCATGGCTTTTTCCCGCCGCCTCGGTTGGGGGCATCGCGGGTCCCGGCGCGATCGGGCTGGTGGTGGCGCGATACGGCGTCGGCTGGGCGCCGCTGGTGCTGGCGTTGGTGGCAGCAGGTTCGCTGTCCGCGTTCTGGCTGGCCAGGTACACCACACGCCCGGCCCGTAGTTAGGCGGGGGACTCGATCGCCTTCTCGAAGCAGACGCTGGTCAGCGAATCGGCGTATTCGCCCCAGCAACGGATTGGCTTGAACCCCGTTCGTCGGTACAGGCCTATCGCCTCCGCCTGGTAGATGCCCGTCTCCAGGACCAGGCGGTGGACGCCCATTTCCCGCGCGCTGTTTTCGAGATGGTCGAGGATTTGCTTGGCGACGCCACGGCCGCGCACCTCTGGCTCGACGTACATTCGCTTCACCTCGGCCGTTGTGCCGTCCAGCTTTCGCAGCGCACCGCAGGCGATGGCACGTCCATCGGCCCGGGCCACGACGAACGTGCCCAGCCCGGCGCCAATCTGCTCCGCCTTGAAGTTCGGCCCAAACATCTGGTCAGACGTGTACAGGCTGGACAGGTGCTCGTCGAGGGACGCGATGAGCCGGCGTGCGTCGGGTGAATCGAAAGCCTCGGCGGCGATGGTGACCTTCATCGGACCTACGGTCAGCTCGTCAGTGTGACCAGCCGTTCGGGAAGTGCCGCGATCTTCACGCGCTCCTGCTCTGTGGTGTCGCGGAGGCGGATGGTCACCGCCTCGTCTTGCAATGTGTCGAAGTCGACGGTGATGCAGAAGGGCGTGCCGATCTCGTCCTGGCGGCGGTAGCGGCGGCCGATGTTGCCGCCTGTCTGGTCGTACTCGACTCGGAACTGGCCGCGGAGCGATTGCTGGACTCGCTGGGCGACGTCGATCAGCTCCTGCTTCTTAGACAGGGGAACAACGGCGACCTGGACCGGCGCCACGTTCGGGTGCAGGCGCAGAACCACGCGCGGCTCGTTGTTCACCACGTCTTCGTCGTAGGCGTCCAGAAGGAGCGTGATCAGGACCCGGTCCGCGCCCACCGCCGGCTCGATGACCCACGGCAGATAACGCTCGTTGGTCTCCGGGTCCATGTACGTGAGGTCCTGCTTCGAGCGCTCCTGATGGACGGTCAGGTCGAAGTCCGTTCGGTTCGCGATGCCTTCGAGCTCGCCCCATCCGAATGGAAATTCATATTCGATGTCAGTGGTCTGCTTCGAGTAGTGCGACAGCGATTCCTTCGGGTGGTCGTACATGCGCAGGCGCTCCCTCTTCACGCCAAGCACGTCCGTGTACCAGCGAAGCCGCTCCTTCCGCCAGTAGTCGAATGCTTCCTCATCGTGGTGCGGGCGGACGAAATACTCCATCTCCATCAACTCGAACTCGCGGACGCGAAAGATGAAGTTTCCCGGCGTGATCTCGTTGCGGAACGCGCGGCCCTGCTGAGCGATGCCGAACGGGACGCGCACGCGCGTCGAGTTCACGACGTTCTTGAAGTCGACGAACATGCCCTGCGCCGTTTCAGGTCGCAGGTAAACCTCAGAAGCGCGGTCCTCCACGGGGCCGACGTGGGTCTTGAACATGAGGTTGAACATCCTGGCGTCGTCGAGCGGGCCGCCGCATTCCGGGCACCGGTCGCCCAACACGTGGTCGGCGCGCCACCTCTTCTTGCATTCGCCCAGGCACTGGCGCAGCGGGTCGACGAAGTTGGTCAGGTGTCCGGAGGCGGCCCACACCTCCGACGGCATGATCAGCGTCGACTCCAGACCCACCACGTCGTCGCGCAGCTCCACCATGTGGCGCCACCACAGGTCGCGGATCGCGCGCTTCATCGCCACCCCGTACGGGCCGTAGTCGTAAAAGCCCGAGATCCCGCCGTAGATCTCGCTCGACGGGTACAGGAAGCCGCGCCGCTTGGTCAGGGCGACGATCTTGTCCATGAGCTGCTCGCGGGAGACTGGCACTTCTTTCTTGGCCCTCTCCCTAACCCTCTCCCCTGCGGGGAGAGGGAACCATCGCGTGTATGAATTGCAGCGACTTCAGGCGGCGGTCCAGGTGGTGTTCCAGCTGGGCGGTCAGCACTCCTTCGATCGATCCCATCAAGGTCGCGTCCAGCTTCAGCCGGCGGTACGTGTCCAGATCGCCTGACGCCATCAAGCGCAGCACCTTGATCGTGGCCAGCGGGACGAGCGGCATCCCCGGCAGCGCGCAACGCTCGTCCAGGAACCCGCCGGCTTCGGCGCTGAACGCCGCCGGCTTCGCCTCGAGCGCACGCTCGCACGACACGCAAGCCGACAGCTGCGGCGCGTAGCCCAGCAAATCCAGGGCGGTCATCAGGAAATAGGCCGACGCCCGCCGCGGGTCCGACTCGCGAGACAGCTCATCCAGCGACAGCACGGCCAGCTCGTACACCCCATCGACCGGGTGCCGGTCCTCGCAGACGCGCTCCGAGAGCTCGGCGATCAGCGCCGCGTGCGCCATGCGCTCCATATCACCCTCGATGCGGTATCCCGGCACGCGCTGTACCTGCGCCACCACGTCGAGATCGCCCCGGCCCTTGGCCAGCAGCACGTCGACGTGGCCATACAACTCGAGAGACGGCCCCAGCTTCGACTCTGGCCGGCGCGCGCCCTTGGCGATCGCGCCCACCTTGCCGTGCGTCCGGGTCAGCAAAGTGAAGATGCGGTCGGCCTCGCCGTAATCGAGCTTGCGCAGCACGACGGCGCGGTCACGATAAGTGGCCAGTCTCTTCCTCCACGCGCGATTCTCGTGTTCCGTTGCGCCGGTCGTGCTCGTCCCTCGGCCACGGCTGCTCCGCGGTCAGCCGGATCGTCTCGATGCGGCGGCCTTTCACCTTCTCGACTGCCCATTTCGCCCGGCCCGCGTTGAACGAGTCGCCGGTCTCGGCGATCTTTCCGAGCATCGAATGCACGTATCCGCCAACCGAGTCGTAGTCGCCCGTTTCCTCGATGCCGAGGTGAAGACGTTCGTTCAGCTCCTCGAGCGGAAAACCCGCTTCGACAAGGGCCTCATGGTCGCTGATGATCTGCAGAGGTTCCTGCTCAGCGGTGTCGTATTCGTCGCGGATCTCGCCGACGATCTCCTCCAGCAGGTCTTCCAACGTCACCAGGCCGGCAGTACCGCCGTACTCGTCCACGACGATCATCATGTGCACCCGCTTGGTGCGCATCTCGTTGAGCAGCTCGTCCACCTTCTTTTGTTCAGGCGTGAACTCGATGGGCCGAATCACCTTGTCGATGTCGAACTTCTCCGACGTCGAAAGGGTGTAGAAGAGCAGCAGGTCTTTGGTGTGGATGAGGCCGATCACGTGGTCGATGTTTTCCTCGTAGACCGGCATACGGGTATGTCGATGCTCTTTGAACAGCCTGATGATCTCGCGCAATTGGACGTTGCGCTCGACCGCGACGATGTCGGTGCGCGGAATCATGATCTCGCGCACGGTCTTGTCCCCGATCTCGATGATCCCGTGGATCATCTGGTGCTCCTGCTCCTCGATCACGCCCGACTCCTCCGAGACATGAAGCAGCGTCAACAGCTCATCCTCGGTGAGGTACGGGGCTCGGGCGGCCCGCCCGCCTGTGATGCTGCGCGAGAAGAAGGTCACCACGAACAAGACCGGCCGCAGGAAGCTCGCCAGCCGATCGACAGGACCGGCGGCGGACAGCGCCCAGCGCTCCGCATGAGAGATCGCCAGCGTCTTCGGGGTCACCTCGGCGACGATCAGAAGGACGATGGACAGGAAAAGCGAAACGAGCAGCGTGAGCCACAAGCGCCACGCGACCGGCACTCCCCACCGCGCAAACAACGAGTCGCTGAGCAGCGCGGCCGCGGTCGACGCGACGATCAAGGCAAGCGTGTTGCAGAACAGCACCGTGGAGAGGAATCGGTTCGGGTCCGCGCGCAGGCGCTGCAAGATGCTGGCGGCCTGGCTGCCCTGCTCGGCCAGGAACCTGACCCGCAGGCGGCCGACCGACGTCAGCGCCGTCTCCGTGCCGCTGGCCAGCGCCGCGAACACGAAACAGAGAAGCATGACGATGACCTCGATCCATTCCTGGCCAGTCATGGCGAAGGACTACTTGAAGAGCGCGCTGACGCTCCGGTTTTCGTGCACCCGGATAATCGCTTCAGCGAGCAGAGGTGCCACCGATAGCACCGTGATTGATGGGCCGATCTTGTCGGGTGGGATGGGCACCGAGTCGGTCACGATGACCTCTTCGACGTCAGCGTTCTTCAAGCGGTCCAGCGCGTCGCCGGTGAGCACCGGATGCGTGGCGCAGATCACCACTCGGTTTGCGCCCTGCTTGCGCAGCGCGGTCGCGAGCTTGGAGATGGTGCTTCCAGTGGTGATGATGTCCTCCACCACCACGCAGTCGCGACCCTTCACGTCACCTGACACGGCGATCATCTCGACCTCGTCGTCGCCCGATCGGCGCTTGTAGCCGAACGCGATCGGAGCGCCGAGGTCGTTGGCCACGGCTTCGGCTCGGCGGCCGCCGCCGGCGTCCGGGGCGACGATGGTGATGTGCTTGAGGTTCTGGTCCTTCAGGTACTCGGAGAAGATGCGGTGCGGCGACAGGTGGTCGGTCGGCACATCGAAAAAGCCCTCGATGGCTTCAGCGTGCAGGTCGAGGAGCAGCAGCCGGTCGGCGCCCGCGAGCGTGATGAAGTTCGCGACGAGCTTGGCCGAGATGGGCTCCCTCGGCTGCGTCTTGCGCTCCTTGCGGGCGTAGCCGTAGTACGGGATCACGGCCGTGACCCGACCCGCCGAGGCGCGACGCAGAGCGTCGAGGATGATGAACAGCTCCATCAGGTTCTCGTTCACGGGTGGGCTCGTGGGCTGGATCACGAACACGTCGTGCCCGCGCATCGAGTCCTCGATCTTGACGTTGATCTCGCCGTCGGGGAAGTGCCTCAGGCGCGGGTCGGTCAGGGGAACATCGAGCTTCTCCGAGATCTTCTCGGCGAGCGCGGGGTTGCCACTGGCCGCGATGAGCTTCAGCTCACCCCATGGCGAGGCCTCCGTGCCGCTGTATTCGACCGCGGGCTGCAGCCTCCCGATCACCGGGTGCCCGATCTGGAATCCGAGTTCCGGTCAGCGCTCACCTGTTTCCTCCGAATCACCCTAGCTGGAACGCCGACGGCTGTCGCGCCATCGGGCACGTCCTTCGTCACCACGGAACCGGCGCCGGTGCGTGATCCCTTCCCAAGTTTGACGGGCGCGACCAGCATCGTGTCCACCCCGACGAACGCGCCGTCCCCAATTTGAGTCCGGTTCTTCTTGGTGCCGTCGAAGTTGGCCGTGATCGTACCAGCGCCGATGTTTGCATCCTCGCCCAGATCGGTGTCGCCGAGGTAGGAGACGTGCGGCACCCTGCTGCCCCGGCCGACCTTCGTCCGGACGAGCTCGGCGAAACTACCGATGTGCACGTCCTCGGCAATCTCGGTGCCCGGGCGCACCTTGACGAAGGGGCCGCAGTCCGAGCGATCGCCGATCCTCGCGTCTTCTATGTAGACATGCGGGCCGATGCGGCACTCGGCCCCAATCGCGGTGTGTCCCTTCAGAACCGTGAAGGGCTCGATCACGGTGTCCTCGCCGACGGTTACGTCAGCGTCGATGAACGTGCTGGCCGGATCGACGATGGTCACGCCGCCCGCCATGCACTGCTCGAGCAGCCTCGTGCGCAAGACCTGGATCGCCTTGGCAAGCCGGATGCGGTCCTTGACACCCATTGCTTCTCCGGGATCGGACAGCTTGACCACCGTGACCGGCTTCATGTGCAGGAACACATCAGTGAGGTAGAACTCGCCCGCTTTGTTGTCGTCGGTCACCTTGGCCAGCGCTTCGGCAAGCCTGGCCCCATCGAAGCAGTAGAGGCCGACATTGAACTCGTGGACGGTCTGGCGCAACTCGGGCGTCGCGTCCTTGCGCTCGACGATGCGCTCGAGCGAGCCGTCGGCGGCGCGGATGATGCGGCCGTCATCGCGGGTGGGATCTTCGACGCTGGCGATGGTCGCCGGAGCGCCCGCTTCCTGATGCTGGTGGACAAGGTTGAGAATCGAGGCCGCGGTCAGCAGAGGTGAATCGCCGTTGACGACGAGCACCTGCATCTTCTCGAGCTCATCGGCCGGAATCTGAAGCAGCGCGTGGGCCGTGCCCTTCGGGTCCCGCTGGTACACGACCTCCGCCTTGCCGTCCAGGTGCGCGGCAACCTCGGCGTGATGCGGGTTGGCGATGACCTTGACGTCCTTGGCGCCGGCCTCGGTGACCGCCTGCAGCACCCAATCGATCATGGGACGGCCGCAGATCGGATGAAGGACTTTGGGAACACGCGACCGCATGCGGGTGCCGTAACCGGCGGCGAGTATGACGGCCGTTAGCGATGGGCTCAGCTTCAGACGATTATGCCAGTTGGGAGGGAATTAGGCGGTAGCATCGCTCTTGTGAGCGAGGTTCCCGCACCGAATCTGGAGGGCGCCGTCCCTTCGCACCTTCCGATACTGCCGCTGAAGTCCACGGTGGTGTATCCGCGGATATTCATTCCGCTCTCGGTCGGACGCAAGAAATCCTTGCAGCTGCTCGAGGACCTCACCGGCGTGGAGCGGCACATCGCGGTCGCCACGCAGCTCGACGAGTCGGCTGAGGAGGTCGGCTTCAAGGACATCCACCACGTGGGCGCGATGGTGCGCGTGCAGCACATGCTCAAGCTGCCCGACGGCACGGTGCAGCTCGCGGTGCTCGGACTGCGCCGCATTCGCCTGACCGAGGCGATCGCCGAAGACCCTTACCTGACATGCGCCGTAGAGATGTATCCCGAGTCCACCGACAACTTTCTAACGATCGAGCGCGAGGCGTTGATGCGGCGCGCCATCTCGTCGTTCCAGCAGCTCGTCTCACTGGCTCCCCACCTGCCGGCAGAGCTGGCCGGTGCGGCCGGCGCCATCGACGACCCGATCCATCTCGCGTACTACATCGCCAATCACATCAGGCTGACGACCGAGCAGCGGCAGGAGATCCTCGAGCTCGACTCGGCGAAGGTGAAGCTCGAGCGTCTGCTCGGCCACATGTCGCATGAGCTCGAGGTCCTCGAGCTGGGGCGCAAGATCCAGTCGCAAGCGGAAGAGCAGATGGGCAAGGCGCAGCGCGAGTACTTCCTGCGCGAGCAGCTCAAGGCCATCCAGCGTGAGCTGGGCGAGCTTGACACCGAGCACGCGGAGCTGAGCGAGCTGCGCGAGCGGATCGAAAAGGCCGGGCTGCCACCCGAGGCGAAGCGCGAAGCCGATCGCGAGATCGCTCGTCTCGAGCGCATCCCGTCGGCGTCGCCGGAATCGTCAGTCATCCGGACGTACCTCGAGCTCATCGTCTCGCTGCCCTGGAACGTGTCGACCGGCGGTGAGGTCGACGTGAAGAAGGCGCGACAGATCCTCGACGCGGACCACTACGACCTCGACAAGATCAAGCAGCGCATCGTCGAGCACCTCGCGGTGCGGCGCCTGAAGCAGGAGCGCGGCGCGACCGAGCATGGACGCGAGCCGATCCTGTGCTTTGTCGGACCGCCCGGCGTGGGCAAGACCTCGCTGGGCCAGTCGATCGCGCGAGCGATGGGCCGCAAGTTCGCGCGCGCGTCGCTGGGCGGCGTGCACGACGAGGCGGAGATCCGCGGCCACCGGCGCACCTACATCGGTGCCATGCCCGGCCGCATCCTGCAAGCCATCCGGCGTGCCGAGTCCAACGACCCGGTCTTCATGCTGGACGAGGTCGACAAGATCGGCGCGGACTGGCGCGGCGACCCTTCGTCAGCTTTGCTGGAAGTGCTCGACCCGGAGCAGAACAAGGACTTCCGCGACAACTACCTCGACGTGCCGTTCGACCTGTCGAAGGTGA